>JBDKTA010000017.1 GCA_039680605.1 Planctomycetaceae bacterium
ACGAACAGGCGCAGGGCATCGAGCAGGTCAATACCGCCGTCGGCCAGATGGACACCATCACCCAGCAGAACGCCGCCACGGCCGAAGAGTCGGCGTCGGCGTCCGAAGAGCTGTCGGCCCAGGCCGAGGAGCTGACCAAGATGGTCGGTGAACTCCTGGCGATGGTGGGCGGATCGAGCAAGTTGGCCGCCGCGGCCGCGACGCCGCACTTTGCCCACGGCCACAAGGCCCCGGCGACGGCCCACAAGGCCGCCCCGGCGACCGCCCACGCAGGCGCCCCTGCGGCGACGGGCTGGAAGAACACCAAGTCGCATGAAGGCGCGACGATTCCGATGGAATCGGACGCCGAAGCGGCGAAGTTCTAGAACGCGTCCGCCCGGACCGGGGGCGCCCCGCGTGGGGCGCCCCCGCCCGGCGGACTACGGGAACCTTCCCCTGCCTCAGAGGCGGGCGAAAGACACACGGAGGCGTTTGTGAGCGAGGCCTTGTTCCACAGCACGGTGATGACGGAGGAGGAGTTCGAGACCATCAGCGCCTTCGTGAAGTCCACGTGCGGGATCAACCTGCATGCCGGCAAGAAGGAGCTGGTCAAGGCCCGCCTCTCCAAGCGCATGCGGATGCTGAAGCTCGACAGCTTTGAGAAGTACTTCGCCCACGTGCAGCGCGACGTCTCGGGCATCGAGCTGATGGGCATGCTTGACTGCCTCTCGACGAACCTGACGTCGTTCTTCCGCGAGCCGGCACATTTTGAACTGCTGGCCAAGGTAATGGGCGAACTGCTGGCGACCAATGCCCAGACACGCAAACTGCGCATCTGGTCGGCGGGCTGCTCCAGCGGCGAGGAACCGTACACGCTGGCGATGACGCTGGCCGAAACCGCCGGCCAATGCGGATACGACATGAAGATTCTGGCCAGCGATCTTTCGACGCGCGTGCTGGCGGCGGCGCGGCGGGGCGTGTACCCGCACGCGCGCCTGCGGGGCGTTCCGGGGGAACTGACCAGTCGATATTTCACCTTGGTCCAGGCGCGCCCGGAACGCCTGTACCAGGTCAACGAATCGCTGCGAAGCCTGATCACGTTCGCACGGGTGAACCTGATGGAGAGCTGGCCGATGGCCGGACCGTTCGACGTGATCTTCTGCCGCAACGTCATGATCTACTTTGACAAGGACACGCAGACGCGACTGGTGTCGCGATTCCAGGACATGCTGCGCCCGGGCGGCCTGCTGTTTGTCGGCCACTCCGAAAGCCTCAGCGGCGTTCGACACAACCTCGAGTACGTCCAGCCGGCGGTGTACCGCCGGCGCGGCCGGGGAGATTGAGCATGAAAGTCGTCGTAGGCGTGGCCGACATGCGAATATCCAACCAGCCCGGCGACGTGGTCGTCACGCACGCGCTGGGCAGTTGCCTGGGCCTGGCGGTGCATGACCCGCAGGGGCGCATCGGCGGCATCCTGCACGTAATGCTGCCCCAGTCGCAGATCAATCCGGAAAAGGCCAAGGTCAACCCGTACATGTTCGTGGATACGGGCGTGCCGGCCTTCTTCAACGAATTGATGGCGCGCGGGGCGGTTCGAGGGCGCCTGGTGGTCAAGCTCGCCGGCGGCGCCAACGTCCAGGGCGGACAGGAAGACCGCTTCGCCATCGGAAAACGAAACTACCTGCTGCTGCGGAAGATGCTTTGGAAGAACAACATCCTGGTCAAGGCCGAAGAGGTCGGCGGCTCGTCCCCCAGAACGATGTATCTCGACGTGGACAGCGGCCGGACCTGGTTGTTGGTAAACGGACAAGAAAAAGACCTGTAGCAGCACCCGGAGGATTGCAGATGTCACTCAACGTACTGGTTGTCGACGACAGCGCCGTGACGCGGGCCGTCATTCTCAAAACCCTGTCGATGGCGGGACTCGATCTGGGCCAGACGCACCAGGCCGCCAACGGGCGGCTGGGGCTGGAGGTGCTCGAGAAGGAATGGATCGACCTGATCCTGGTCGACATCAACATGCCGGTGATGAACGGCGAGGAGATGATCGCGGCGGTGCGCGAGAATCCGCTCTGGGCGGACATTCCCATCATCGTGGTCTCCACCGAAGGCAGCGTCACGCGCATCGATCGTCTGCAATCCAACGGTGTGACCTTCGTCCACAAACCCTTTACCCCCGAAGCGATCTGCAACGTCGTCCAGGGGCTTACCGAGGTGACCCAATAATGCAACCATGCCGCGAAACCCTCGCCCGTATCGCCGAAGACACCTTCGCGTCCCTGGCGTTCATGTTTCCCGTCGAACCGCAGGAGGCGCCGCCCTCGGCCGCCCCGCCCGTCATCGCCAGCGTCGCCTTTCACGGACCCTGGCGCGGATGGTTGGAAATGTCGCTGCCGCCGGAGATGATGGCGCCCCTGGCGGCCAATATCCTCGGCGCCGACGACCCCGCCGATACCGACGTCGAGAAGCAGGTCGACGCCCTCAAGGAAGTGCTCAACGTGATCTGCGGCAACCTCCTGCCCGTCATCGACAGCCCGCAGTCCGAATACACCGTCGCGGCGCCGCTGATGCAAAAGGCCGACCTCGCCGGACCCGACGCCGCGGCCACCGAAACCTCCATCTGCCTCGACAGCGGAACCGTGCAGCTGCGACTGCTGCTGGCCGCGGCGTAATGAAAGGACCCGCTGTGGCGATGACCGGCAAAGGACCCATCAAGGTCTTGATCGTGGACGACTCAGCCGTCGTCCGCCAGACGCTCTCGGCCGCCCTGTCAAAGGCGCCCGATATCCAGGTCGTCGCCACGGCCATGGACCCGTACGTCGCGCGGACCAAGATCGAACAGTGCCGCCCCGACGTGATCACGCTCGATCTGGAAATGCCCCGCATGGACGGCCTGACCTTCCTGTCCAAGCTGATGCGCTACTATCCGCTGCCGGTGATCGTCGTCAGCTCGCTGACCGCCGGCGGCAGCGAGAACGCCCTGCGGGCGATGGAACTCGGGGCCGTGGACGTCATCTGCAAACCCGGGTCGGCGTACACCGTGGCCGAAGTGGCCGACGCCCTGGTCGACAAGGTTCGAGCGGCCGCCGGCGCAAAGCTTCGCCAGCCCGCACCGCCCGTCGAGGTCAGCCCGTCGGCCGAAGAAAGCCTCGTGCCCGAGACGCCGCCGTCGAAGGTGATGCAGACCACCAGCAAGATCCTGGCTATCGGCGCCTCGACCGGCGGAACCGAAGCCATCCGCGAAGTGCTGACGCGACTGCCCCAGGACACGCCGGGCACGGTGATCGTCCAGCACATGCCCGAGCACTTCACCGCCGCCTATGCCAGACGCCTCAACGGACTGTGCCGCATGGAGGTTCGCGAGGCCGTCGACGGCGACGCGGTCTCGCGCGGCTTGGCGCTGCTGGCGCCGGGCAACAAGCACATGGTCCTCCAGCGCAGCGGCGGGCAATATCTCGTGCGGGTCAAGGACGGACCGGCGGTCCATCATCAGCGCCCCAGCGTGGACGTGCTGCTGCACTCGGTGGCGCGCCAAGCCGGAGGCAACGCCCTGGGCGTCATCCTCACCGGGATGGGCGCTGACGGAGCGGCCGGCCTGCTGGCGATGCGCCAGGCGGGAGCTTACACCCTGGCGCAGGACGAGGCCAGTTGCGTCGTCTTCGGAATGCCCAAAGAAGCGATCCGCCTCGGGGCGGCCGAGCAGGTGGTTCCGCTGGGCAAGATGGCTGCGGCGATCATGTCGCAGTTCCACCGCCTGGTCGCGGCATGAAGGGCAAGAGCACGACCGCCTGCAAATGTGGTACGGCCTACCCCTCAATTGTACTTCCTTGCACTTTGTTGTACTTTTCACAGCGAATTCGAGGAAGAGACGCCGATATCCTGAAAGTGGTACTATCTGCCCCTCAATTGTACTTCCTTGCACTTTGTTGTACTTTTCACAGCGGTTTTTGGGGAAGGGAGGCGCCGTCTTGTCCGTCTTTCACGTGATTCAGAAAGAGTGCTATTATTGCAGGTGCTTTATTGACAGTCACTTACGGAACGTCGCGCCCGGCACGTGTTCAAGAAGGTCGCAGAAATGCAGATACTCTTTTGAGCGTGGCGGGCAGTCTGCGGCTTGCAAGCTGGCATTCCCATACGACCAGCGGTCGCCAACCTTTGCGGCGCAGCAACCGACGTGTCCTTTCATCGCGAGCTTTGTTGCTCAGGAATTTCGCTCGCCAGTATGTCTTGCTCGTGTTTGGCATCCTGAAGTTCTTGCAGGAATGCATGTGCCAGAAGCATCCGTTGACAATGATGACCTTCTTGCGACCGGGAAAGACGATGTCCGGGCTGCCCGGAAGGCTCTTGACGTGCAACCGATAGCGATAGCCCATCGAAAAAAGCAGTCTTCTCAGAACAAGTTCCGGCGTGGTGTTCGTCGACTTGACTGCCGCCATTATGCGGGAACGTTCCGCTCTGGTGAACGTGTCGCTCATCTCGCTACTTTACGATAATCTTGATTCCAGGAAGGCCGACCTTGTCCACCCATTCCTTGTTATACAGGTCCACCAGCGCCTTGAGTTGACGTGTCTTCTGCTTGCTGGAGAACTCGCTTAACTCGCTTATATTCTGCCCGATGAAAGCCTCCACCGACGTGACGACAACCCTTTTCACGTCAGTAACCTCGCCTTTTTCCAACTCTCGCTTCCATGTCCCTACCCGGTCAGATCTGGTCAGAAGCCAAACCTCAAAATCGGAATCCTCCAGCGCGTCAGCTATCTGATTCATGTGTTTGTCGTCCGGCAGCCCGACCGCGACTTCGATGACGGCATTTTCGATGACAAAGTCGCCCGGCTGGGCCTTCGCATCCCCCCGGCACTTGCGATCCGCCCTGTTGGCCTGATTGGCAGGAATATCCCGCTTGAAGCGCAACTTCAATTTGGCCCCCACCAGATACTGCGCGACATCGCCAGCTTTGCCTTTCTCCTCAGCCTGTTTGAGCAGCTCCCCAACGACAGTCTCCGCTGTCTTGCCGCCAAGCCGCACTTCCAAGGGCTCTTGATCCAATATGTACCGAAGCTTTTCGGCCAACGACCGCTGGGCGTCATCCAGAAGAGTTGATCGCCCGGATTTGGAGGCATTTTCGAATCCGGCGGCCTTGAGCAAATCAAGCAGTTCCTGCCCCCAATCCTGCAGACTTGATGACCGCCGACCATGATTCTTGTTGATTGCCTCGATCTGCAAACGCTTATGTGCCCGGTTGCCCCACGTCTCGTGTGACTGGAGTCCCGAGCTGCCTTTGCTCGCCAGGTGAGCCGTCAGATCAAGAACGGGATCGCTTCGAAGCTTTTCCAGCAACGCCAAAGCGGCTTGGAGGCGAGCAGGGATGAACCGGTCGCCTTTCTTCATCCATTCTTCTACAAAACCGTCTGGGACGATATCCATAGTTTTGCTCACCTATAGGCCTCAACTTGATCGGGCAGCTTACTCCCCAATGGAGCCAAATACTGCTTGGCAATCCACTCTATCGCAGGTACACAAACGGCGTCACCGAACCCGAAAAGGGCTTGGTTTAGCGGAACAGGTACCACATAGGAATCCGGAACTCCCTGCAGTCGTGCGCACTCGCGAGCCGTCAGCAAACGGACCTGATATCTTCCCTTTCCCGCCTTGAAGAGGATCTGGCGTCCACTCCCGCCCTTCGGTGTTCTCAGGCAACCTGCCACACCGTCTGTCCTGAGTTCGGCCATCGACCTGCAATTACGGACGCGACGAAAGGCGGTTCCAAATGAAATGACTCGCTGCTGGATCATCTTGTCTGCGACCGCCAAGTGCCTCTCACTGAGTTGGTTCATGAAATAGGCTGATCGCTCTTGATTCCACCACGCGGGATGGTCGTCGGGTAGATCCTCAAGGATGGACTCCAGAGAGACTTCTCGCGCCGGAGGGGGGGGGAGGTCATGGATATCCCAGGTAATCTCGGGATGGGCATTCATGAATTGCACGAGGGTTTCGGGTCGCAGAGCCGAAGCGGTCAAACCAAAAACCGACTGGCCAGAGGGGGCTTGCTTGCCCACGACAAATAATCGAAGCCTGCTTTGGGGAACAAAACATGCCGCATCCAAAAAGAAAGCGTCAACAGCATAGCCCAGTTCATTCATTGCCAGTAACGCAGATTCAAAGTCCCTACCACCGTGCGACATGAGGAAGCCGGGCACGTTCTCAAGCAACACCAGTTGAGGGCGCCGGGCATCCATGTCCTTCAGTATCCTGATCAGTCCCCAGAAGGCACTCGATTCCCCACTGTTGAGCCCCTTCATCTCCCCGGCAATCGACAAGTCTGTGCAGGGAAAAGACGCGGTCACGAGTTCACAATCGGGAATCTGATCCTCCGAAAGTTCGTGGATGTCGCCAAGAAGGAAATCGTCTTCCGCAAAATTGGCCCTGTATATCTCGAATTTGTTTGGGTCGATGTCATTCGCAAAAACAACACGAAATCCTTGGCGTTCAAGCGCGAGTCTGACAAGACCTATGCCGGCGAAGAACTCGACCGCCCGCATCGTCGGGTGGCTGACCAACCGCATGACATACTCGCGAGTGTCAACCCTCTGCAATTCCAGCAAGTCCCCGGCACGAACATCATGGTGTCTGAAAAACTCCTTCACCCATTTTCTTGCGCGAAACTGACGACGCGGTTTGCCGGTCTTGGCCTCACGCCCAATATCCGTTTCTATCGTCCTGTCCAGTCCATCCAACAGAATGCGAATTGGCTTGCCAGCCCCTTTGCCCTTGCTAGGTTCCCCGTAGCAGTCGGGAGGGAAGAAACTGTAGAGTCCAGCCACTGAGATGGAACTATTTCGGATATTCCCTTCGGTAACACGGATCGCCCTCTTGTCCGGCGCGGCAATCACCATCGCTCCTTCTATGCATCAGCCTCATCAGCCTCATCAGCCTGCCAAGGCGTGGAAGATTCTACAGTGTCCGCCGAGACTCTGCAAGGCACAGCGTCGGGCCTTGTCATCCACAGCCTAGACCGTCCTCATATCCTCTAGAAGTGATCTAATTGACGCTGACGGCTCTATCTCGCAGGCGTCGCATATCCAACAGTACTCAACGAGGTCTAATCGTCTTTCCCCTATTTCCACCTTTGCTACCCAGCTAGGCGGAACAGACAATCGCCGCGCCAGGCCGCGCTGGGTCAGCCCCGCGGCTTTCCGCATAGCCACAATGTGCTGACACAGAGCGCGGTATTCCGCAGTATGAGTTGATTTTCGCATGGGCGGAATACTACATAGGTCTCCAGCGGATTCAATGGCAACGTTGTATCCCAGAGGCGGCGGATTGGCAAGGCCGCAGTCGGGGACATGCCTCCCCGGGGGATGCGCGGCACCGAGGGCAAGGCGCCCTCGCCACGCGCGGGCGCGACGCCCGCCACACGGGTCAGGGACACGCACAACGGAGTTGTGCGTGGCACCCGGCAACACGTGCTATCGGAGAAACCCTAGTACGCGGGCGAGTTCTGCGATGGACGTCTCCCCGGCGGCGGCGCAGCGGACTGCCGACTGCATGAACGGGGGGTGTTCTTGTGAGATCGGGGATGTGCCTTGGCGCAGGGCGGCGGCGGCTGGGCCAGCGATCTCTGTCACATCCGTCAGCAGTACTCTGCCGCTGTAGCCCGTGTGGGCGCACTGCGCGCAGCCGACGGGTTCGTACGTCGTGCCGCCGCCCAGGGTCGACAGGGCGGCTGGCAACTCCGCAGCTTCAAGCACGACCCGGCGGCGGCAGTGCGGGCACAGGCGCCGCGCGGACCGTACTGCCACGACGGCCTTGAGCGTCGAGGCGGTCGCCCACCCGGCGCCCACGGTTTCGGTAAGAATGTCCGTGGCCGCCGCGGCGCTGTCGGCCGTGATTCCCGCCAACACCAGGGCGCCTCCGCGTGCCAGATCGAAGGCCGACTTTGCCGTGGCGGCATCGGTCAATTCGGCGACGACGGCGACATCCGCGTCGCCCAGATCGGCCGCCATGGCGCCGGCGGGACAGGGGATGTATCCGTTAATGGCCCCGCCGAGTGCAAACGCCAGCGCCCCCTCCAGCGGCACGTCGCCAGCCATGGCCTGGAGCAGCGTGTCCCTGCCGCCGCGGGGCGCTGCGGCAATAAGGATCAGCCCCCCGCCGCTGTGGCTGAGCCTGCGCAGGGTCGCCAGTTCTTCCGCCGCCAGCAGATCGGCCAGCCCCGCCGCGACCGAAGACGGGGCGGGCAGGCGGCAGATCAGCGTGCATCCGACGGCGGCGGGAACGGCTGTCAGCTCCAGGGCGACCTGCTGGCCGTCGAGGGCTCGCACGAAGGGTGCTTTCCGTACCGCCGCAGCGCCGGCATCCAGATGAGCCTGTTCGAGCAGGTACCGGGGAAGCTCGGCCACCAGCGCCGCCGGCAGACGCTGGGCGAAGCTGTCCTTGGCATGCATCACGCCATCGATGCGCAGTTGCAGGCTCAGCGAACCGCCGCTGGGCTGAAGGACCAGCTCCGTGGCGCGGGAGACGAGGGCCTTTCGCAGGATGGCGTCGAGCACTTGGGCGGCGGGCAGCTCGGCGGGGACCGTTTCCGCAGCGTCGGGGATTCCTGGGTCACTGAAGTGGCCAGGCCGGGAGGCCGCGGGGGCGGGCGGCGCGGAAGGCTCGTGCGACTGGCGCGATGCTTCTTTTTCGCGCGCGGCGGTTTGAGTCATCAGAGCGCCGATGTCGATCCCCTGGCGCCTGAGGAACTCGACGAGGTGTTTCTCCGATATGCGGATGGACTTGTCGTTCATGCGCTGGAAGGGCAGGATCCCCTTCTTCATCCACTCGACGACCGCCTCGGGAGCCGACCCCAGCAACTCGGCGACCTGGTAGGTGGTATACAGGCGCCCGGTCATCTGCGGACCTCCCGCGAGCCAGACGCGCAGGCGCCGCAGGCGCCGTACGCCCGCACGAGGGCCTTGCCCGGGTACACGCGAGCGAGCTGAGCTTTGACCTCGCCCTGCTGCTGCGACAGCGCCAGGTTCACCTGCTGGTGCAGGCGGCGGCAGGCGGCCAGTTCGGCCTTGCCGGCAGAGCTTGCGACCCCAATCTTGCCGAGGCGGCAGAGAAGTTCGTTCGTCCGGCTGCAGATTTCCGATGCCGGGTCCAGCAGCCCTTCCCGCACGCACTGCAACTGCTCCTGGAGCGCGTGGCGCAGGTCGGCCAGCAGGGACGATTCATCGTGGACCCCTGGAATGCGGTGATCACTGGCGGGCATCGTGGTCATCCGCCGCCCGGGAGGAGAGGGTTTGCTCGATGCGCTGGAGCAGGGCGGCCGCTTCGGCGTTTTGGGGCTGCAGCGAGAGGACTTTCATCGCCGCCTCCCGTGCGGCGGCAAGAGAGCCTTCGCGGGCGTAGAGGGTGGCCAGGCAGAAGAGCACGGCGGCATCGTCATTGTGGCGGCTGAGATAGACCTTGAGATAATGCACGATCATGGCGAACGTGCCCATCTGGCACGATGTCTGGAAGAGCCCCAGCAGCGCCATCAGGTTGTCGCCGTCGATTTCCAGACACCGCAGGTACATGGCGAAGGCCTGGCGATATTCCTTGCGGTCCTGGTAGATCATGGCCAGGCCCGAGCAGGCTTCGGTGCAGTTGCGATCGAGATCGCGGGCCAGTTCGAAGTAGCCCTGCGCCTCGTAAGGTCGCCCCTCGGCCAAAGCCACCACGCCCAGACCGGCATAGCTGTCGGCGCGGTGCGGTTCGAGTTCCAGCGCCTGGCGGTAGAGGCCGCGGGCGCGCTCCAGATCGCCGGCGACGGCGCAGCAGTCCGCGGCTTCTTTGATCCCCTGGTAATCAGCCAGAGGGCCGTCAGCCTGCTGCTTGCTCGTATTCCATGTTGTGCCAGGAGACACGTGCCATCCCTTCGCGTGAAGGTATCACCGATATTCTACCACTAAATCGGACTATGCAAAGTACGTGCCGGGAATAATACACAGCTTCTTATGCCGCTAAAGCCCTTGGGGGACAGTGATTGGTGACATCGCCACCTGCCGCCGGCCTTGCCGTGGGGCTCTCTGGAATGTGCAACAACTGGCCGCGCGCAAAGCATCCGCGCATGGCGGAGGCTAAATGTAGTCCAACAGGGAGACCTTCATGATCTGTGCCGCAGCGGCCAGTGTCATCTCGTAGAAGGTCTGGACGCGCGCCAGTTCGGTGGCGACTTCGGCCACGTCCGCCGATTGCAGGCTCGTGGCCTGATATTCAGCGCCTTCCTTCATGATGGCCAGGTTGTCGGCCAGGGTCTCCAGGGCCTGCTGCTTGGCGCCGACGGAGGTCAGACTGGTCAGGATCGTCTCATGCACTTCATCGAGGGCGGCCAGGGCCTGCGTGATCTGCTGGGTCTGCTCGGTCCGGCTCAGGCCCCGGGTATTGGCCAGGGCGTCGCGAGCGGCGATCAGGGTCTCGAAGATATCATGCGTGCCTGCCACGCTGACGGCCTCGGTGCCGGTGCGGGCGATGTTCGTCGTGTCGACAAAGAGCCCGCGTCCGCTGACGGAGTCGACGACGCTCTGATTGTCGGCGAAGTTCGTCAGGGGGGTCGAGGAGGCTCCGCCGTCAATGCTCATCGTGCCGGTGGCCTGCAGAGAAACGCTGATGGTGCCGGCCAGGTCCGCATCGAAACCCGTTGTGTCGACATGCACGACATCGCCCTGGGCGTTGACCAGGCGCACGCTGGCGTCGGTGGCGGCGTCAAATGCGACAGCCGGTCCGCCGTCGAGCGACAGCGTACGCGCATCGGCGTCGACCGTGATGGTATGGCCGCTGCCGAGGATGGTGTCTCCGGTTGGCGATTCGGCAGCCGCGGCCAGACCGGAAGCCCCGCCGTACGTGGTGACGGCGTGGGAGAAGGTCAGCCAGGCGCTGCCGGTGATGCTGCTGGTGGCACTGCCGGCGGCGGCGCCGGTTGAGCCGCTGAAGATCGGGCTCTCGCGCTGCTGCGTCTGGAAGACGTTGGCGCCGATGAGGGTGTGGGACTGCCCGACGCCCGAGGCAACCCCCACTTGCGGCATGGTCATGCTGCCGCAATAGCTGACGGAAGTGATCTTTCCGTCGACGCGCGTGACGGCGTAAGGGGCGCTGGACATGCTGGAGCCGCCGAAGAGGTAGCCCTGGGCGCTCTTGGTGTTGGCCAGCGAGACGATCTGTTCCAGCAGAACGTCCATCGCCTCGGATGCCGGGAGGCGGTCTTTCTCGATGAAGGTTTCGCTGGCGGCCTGCGAGAGCGTCTGCCGGGCCTGGATCAGGCCGTCCGAGGCGCTCTGGATCGCGGTGGAGATTTCGCTGAGGTTCTGATTGACCATGCCGAGGTTGCGCACAAAGGTCTCGATGCCCCCGACGCGCTGGCGGAAGCTCAGGATCATCGCCGCATCGGCCGGGCTGTCGCTGGCGCGGTTGACGCGTTGACCGGTCGCCACTTGCTCCTGCAGGCGCGCCAGTTGATTCATCCCCGATCGCAGCGATGTCAGCACCGAGTTGTAGATCCGGTTGGTTCCGCTCATAGCACGTCCATCAGGAATGACAGCGCCTTATCCTGTGCAGCGATAAATTTCGAAACGGCCTGGTACATCCGCTGGAACATCAGCATCTTGGCGGCCTCTTCGTTGACGTCGACGCCGCTGACGCCTTCGCGCTGATCCGCCAGAAGGCCCACCACCTGCGCCAGACTCTTCTGGGTGGCGGTTCCGGTGAAGACGTCCTGCCCGACGCCGGTGACGATCTGCTGGAGGTATTCCTCGGCCGCGACATTATCCAGCGCCGCGTGCGGCTGACTGACGCGTTCGATCATGCGCTGCAGATTGGCCCCGTCGACGGCGCCCTGTCCGATCGCCAAGGCCAGCGATCGCGGATCGTTCATCAACTCCTGGCGCACGGCGATATCCGCGGCGCCGGTCCCGTTGAAGAAGGTGTTGATCCCCGCCGCCGCCAACAATCCCGAGGTGTCGCTGTCGGCCAGCGCCGCGATCGTAAAACTGTCGCCGTTGTTAAGCGTCCCGGGACCCATCGACAGGAAGACGCCCTGTCCGATCTCGATCCGGTCCAGCGAGGCGTAGCCGGTCCCGACATTGAGGGTTTTGACGACCGCCCCGGCAGCATTGGTAACGACCACGCGGAGCCCATCGGTGGCGCCGACCTGGCCCGAGCCGCTGACCGTGCATGTGTAGACCTCGTTCGACGAACCGCTGTACAGCCCGCTGACAGCCGCTTCGGCCGTGCCGGTAATGGCGCTGCTGTCGGGCCGGACGGACAGAGCCGGCAGGAAGTCGAAGGTGTACCCATCGGCAGCGGTAATGTTCATCGCGCCGTTGAACCGCGAGGCGGTGATGTTGTCCAGCGCGTCGAGCCTGGCGACGATGCCGGCCATCGAGTCATGCTGCGGGTCGACGCTGATTTCATGGCGCGTGACCTGGCCGGTGGCTTCATTGGTCACGCGGATGAAGAAACTGCCGGGCGACACGTTGTTCAGCGCGGCGGCGATAGGACCGTCATCCACGCTCTGGCCGGTTACCTGGGTAAACCCGCCGGTGGTCCCCACGCCCTGGGAGTGCAGTTGGTTGATGTCGCTGATCAGTTGGCCGGCCAGGCTGTCCAGGCGAGCCTGGAGGGCGGGAATGTAGTCGTTGGCCAGCGTCAACAGGGCGCCGATCCTGCCGCCATCGACGTCGGTTTGAAGATTGCCCGCGCCCTTGATCGTCACGCCGATGGTGTTTCCCACGCCGATCCCGGATTCGATCTCCACCGCATGACTGCCCAGCACCAGCGGCGTTCCCATCGCCAGAACGTTCTGGACAGTTCCGCCGGGCTGGATCTGCGCCTCGACGCCGATCAGTTCCGCCAGTTCGGCGACGGCCTGATCGCGATTATCCTGTATCAGGTTGCCTCCGCCGCCGGCGAAGAGGACCTGGCCGATCTGCCCGTTGGCGATGGCGATCTGCTGCGTGAGGGAGTTGACCTGTTCGCTCAACACCGAGACCTGCGAGAAAAGCTGCCGGCGCAGGTCCGACAGGAATCCCGAAAGATTGCGGAACTGCGAGGCCATGCCATCGGCCGACCAGATCACCTGCTGGCGCAGCGCCGGGCTGTTGGGATCGGTGGACAGTTCGCTCAGGGCGCTGGTGAACTGGTCCATCGCCGAACCGAGGGAGTTGGAGTCCAGCCCGCCCAGGGCGCTTTCGATGGTCTGCAGAATGCTGGTCCGCTGGTCGGCTTGGCCCAGGCGGGTCGTCTGCTGAAGGATCTGTCGCTGCAGCAGCTCATCGACGCAGCGTTTGACCGCCACGACCTCCGCGCCGCCGAGGGATATCTTTCCCTGACGGCTCAGTTCGAGCGATGCGATCTGGAGTTCCTGGCGGTTGTAGCCCGGAGTGGTGGCGTTGGTGATATTGGTGCCGACCAGGTCCAGCGATTGCTGGGCGACGCGAAGCCCCGTCAGTCCTATGAGGTAGCTGGACACTATCGCTCCGTATTAAGCAGCCCGCCGTCGCGTTGCCCGTGAGGGCGCCCGCCGGCGTCGTAAGTCTCCACGGCTGAACCGCGCCCCAACAGCGTATCGAGCAGCAGGCGATTGATCCGGGAGCATTCGGCCAGCAGGATGGCCGTTTCCAGGTGCCGGCGGCGGAGGCGCCGCAATCGCTGGAAGATCTCGCCGCAGAGTCGCTCGATGCCGCCGGCGGAGTCGCCGTCGAGGGCGCGGGCCAGTTGCCTCAGTCTCAAGGGCGGGCGCCCGGGCGATATGGCGTCGCTCAGCTCGGCGCGGCGGCGGGCGATATCCATGTCCAGGCGAGACTGTTCGATATCGGTATGGGCGATGGTCGCCATCAGCGCTTCCAGCGCCGCGTCGTCCGAAACCATCACCGCCTCGCGCAGGCGCTCCATCTGCTGTTCCTTCTGATCGAGCAGATCGGCTTCGCGTTGCAGCGCCTCGACCAGCGACTCGGACAGTTCCGTCACGGACCCCTGCGAGAGAATCATGGCCGCACCTCCGCCGCCGCCGCCTGCGAGGGAGCGATCTGGCGTGCGATGCTCTTCCACAACCCCAGGCCGCCCTTGCTGGAAAGGTCTTGCGCCAGGTGGTAGTAGAACATGTCCATCACCTGCTTTCCGCCGGTTTCTTCCAGCATCCCGCCGTCCTCGACGGTATTGCCCATTTCCTGAACGAGTTGGGTCAGCAGGATGGACTCGAAGCTCTTGGCCGCCTCGACGACGGCCTTGTCGTGCTGCCTGGCACCCGCGGCGGCGATCTGCGGCATCGCCTGCGGCGGGAGGACGCTGATTGGTATCGAAGGCATGTCCATCAGATCACCTTCAGTTCCGCCTGGAGGGCGCCGGCCTGGCGGAGCGCCTCAAAAATACTGATCAGGTCGCGCGGCGTCATGCCCAGGGCGTTGAGCGCGCGGGCCAGTTCCGAAACGCTGACTTTGCGCCGCAGGACGTTGAGCGTGCCCTTCTCCTCCACCACGTCGATCTGCGTGCGCTTGACCTTCTCGGTGTTGCCGGTCTTGGCGAAGGGCGAGGGCTGCGAGACCATCTCCTTTTCCTGCGTCACGATCGCCAGGTTTCCGTGGGCGATGGCCACAGCCGAGATCGACACGTTCTCCCCCACCACGATCGTGCCGTTGCGCGAGTCGATCACCACCACCGCCGGCGTGTCGACCGTCACGCTCAGGGCCTCAATCGCGGTGACCATCTCAGTCACGGTCTCGGGCTTGGCATCCTTGGGCAGCGAGACGCGGACGGCCGCGGCGTCGATGGCGGCGGCCGCTTGCGGATACTTCTCGTTGATCGCCGTGGCGATGGCCTGGGCAGTGGCGAAGTCTGGGTTCCGGAGCTGCAGCGTCATGAAGCCTTCGCGGACGAAGACGGCCACTTCGTCGCGCTCGATGGTGCCGCCGTTGGGGATGCGTCCCACCGTCGGATGGTTTTTTGAAACCGAGGCCGCCGCGCCCGAGGCGCCGAACCCGCCCACCGACAACTGCCCCGAGGCCACCGCGTACGGCTGACCGTCGGCCGCGACCAGCTCGGTCATCAGCAGCGTTCCGCCCTGAAGGCTGCCGCAGTTGCCGATGGCCGAGACGGTCACATCAATCTTGCCGCCGCTGCGGGCGAAGGGGGGCAGGTCGGCCGTCACCAGAACGCTGGCGATGTTCTTGCTGGCCACGTCGTCCGGCGAGAGGACCAGCCCCGTGCGGCGCAGGACGTTGGCCAGCGCCCGCTTGCTGGCGATCGAGTTGTCGCCGGTGCCGTTGAGCCCGATGACCAGGCCATAGCCCCACACGGGGTTTCCGCGGACGCCCTTGATGTCGACGATGTCTTTGATGCGCTCGGCGCGGGCCGTCCCGGCGGCGATCAGGACTGCCGCCATGCCCGCCGCCGCCCACCATGTACTGTTGCGTGTCATATCGTTCACCGCTGCCGCTTACGAAGGACTGATTACGTTGAGGATCGCGTCGAGCCATCCCGGTCGCACGAACGTGTCGCTCTGGCCGCGGTCGTAGGTGACGAACTGGAACTCGGCGATCTTTGCGCTGGAGATCGTGTTGGCGTAGGTAATGTCGCTGAGCCTGACGATCCCGCTGATCTGGACGTACTGGACGTTGCCGCCGACCTGGCGCTTGCGCGTGCCCATGATCACCAGGTTGCCGTTGGGGTGAACGTCGTAGACCGTGACGGTGATCGAATCGGCGATCGAGCGGTTGCTGCCGTAGTCGCTCTTGCCGTCGAACTTGTTGCCCGAGGAAGCACTGAGATCGACCGTCGGCGCCACGTACGTTTTGTCCTCGATATCCTTGAGGCCGAAGATCTTCTCCGCCCACGCTCCGAGCATGTTGCCCAGCTTCACCGTGCCGCTCATCTTGGCGGCGCGCGACGTCGTCTTCTCCATGGTGTTGTTGGTCGTGTTGCTGACCTCGCTGATCTCGGCGATCTGCACCGTCAGCGAATCGCCGACCTTGCGGGCCGTGTCGTCGGTGGTGACCGTCGAGACGCCCCGGCGGGTCGCGCGGGCGTAAATCGAATCGGCGCCGCACGGGCACGCCGCCCCCAGCAACGCCGCGACCATCAGCAATGCCACGCGGATCTTCATCGTCTCACCTCGCTCGTTTGCGGCTGCACTGACGCGTCGGCCAGCACGATGCCCGACACGATGCGCTTGGAATCGACGTTGCGAACCTTGATATATTGCCCTTCGTACCCGTCCTCGAGGGCCTGGCCCATCGCCGAGACGGTGAAGCCCTCGCCCACGATCCGCATCGTCACGGCCTGGTTGCGGCGCACGAGCACCTCGGGCTTGGCCTGGCGAACCAGCGAGGACCGAATCGCCGTGCCTTTGGCGATCGGCTGCGACGCCAGGGCCGTCGCCGGCGGGACATACGCCTCGACCGCGGCGGAGACCTCCTGTTCCTCAATGCGAAGGTTCTCCTGCGTCAGCGCCTCGCCGGCGGCGATATCCCGCACCGCCACCCAGCGGCGCACGGTAAAGATGCGTTTGAAGACGACCTCGATCTCCGCCAGGTCGCCCTGGGGGCCCGAGACCGCCACGCGCAGGTGGGCCAGACCGGCGGCGTAGGAATCGAGACGGGCCTGGTACTTCAGCGACTCGCTGCTGGGCAGCGTCAGGTCTTGAGGCCGCGTGCTGACCCGCCACGTCCACGTTCCCAGTTCGGGCAGTTGCGCCAGAAACGCCCGGGCCTGTTCGACCAGCGTGTCGGCCTTGATCACCTGCTCTTTTCGGCGGACGCTGACGCGGTCGGCGCCGGTGACAGTGACCTGCCCGGTCTGGAGATTGCTGCAGGCCACGCGCGAGCGGACGAGTGCCTGCTCGATCGTCAGAACTTCCTGGGCCAGCGGCGAGCGCCCCAGGGGCAGGGCGCGCAGGGCCTCGCGCAGCGTCGCGTTGTCGCATGAGACAACGCCCACGTCGCCCAGCGTCAGTTGGCGGCAGGCGACGCTGATCTCGCGCGGAAGATGTATGCGCACGTCGCGGGAAGGCTCTCCCGCCGCCAGCGCCACCAGGCATAGTGCCATGAAGTTCATGAGTGTCGTCCTAGCTGATCAGACCGTTGGCCGTACGGAGCATGTCGTCGCCGGCCTTGATGGCGCGGGAGTTGATCTCGTAAGCCCGCTGGGCCGTGATCAGGCTGACCAGTTCGGTCACCATCTGCACGTTGGAGCGTTCGAGGAATCCCTGCTGGATCGCCCCGACGCCGTCGCTGCCGGCAGTGCCCACGATCGCGCTGCCGCTGGCGGGCGTTTCGGACAGCAGGTTGCCCCCCTCATTGCTCAGCCCGGAGGGGTTGGCAAAACGCACCACCGAGATCGTCCCGACCACCGTGGCGGTGTTGCTCGAGCCGGTGAAGACCGATACCGTCCCGTCGCGCCCCACGCTGACCGAACGGGCGTTGTTGGGGATCGTGATGGCCGGCTCGAGGGTGTACCCGTTGGCGGTGACCAGTTGGCCGTCGGCGTTGGTTCGCAGAGCCCCGTCACGCGTGAAGCGCGTCTGCCCGCCGGCGGAGACCTGGAAGAACCCGTCGCCCTCGATGGCCAAGTCGAGGTTGCGCCCGGTGTTTTCCATCTCGCCCTGGGTGTAGACCTTGAGGCTGCTGTTGGGCCGCACGCCGCTGCCGATGTCCAGGCCGGTCGGGGCGGTCACGCCGCTGGCGGTCTCGCGCCCGGCCTCGGACAGACGAAGGTACATCAGGTCCTGGAAGTCCATCTGGCTTCGCTTGAACCCGACGGTGTTGATGTTGGCCAGGTTGTTGGCGATGGTGTCGACGATCATCTGCTGGGCGGACATGCCCGTGGCGGAGGTGGAGAACGCTCTTAACATCTCGAATTTCCTTTCTACAGAACGACGCGCGTCAGGCTGTCGAGGCGGTCGTCGACGGCCTTGATGGTCTTGACGTTGGCTTCGTACAGTCGGGCGATGCTGATGAGCCCGACCATTTCCTCGACGGGGTTCACGTTGGAGGCTTCCTGGAAGCCCTGCTGCACTTTGGGATCCTTCGCCGGCGCGACCTCGGCGTCTTTGGGCAGGGCGAAACACCCCCCGCCGACGGGTTTGAGCTGCGCCAGTTTGGCGATCTCGACGATCTTGAGCTGCCCGACGCTCTGCCCGCCGGCGCTGACAGCCCCGTCGGGCGAAACGGCCACGTCGCTGGCGGCGGCGTTGGGCGGCAGCGTAATGGGCCCGTTTCGCCCCGCCACGATGCGCCCCTGCGTATCGACCAGGTGGCGGGTGCTGTCGAGCGTGAAGGTGCCGTTGCGCGTGTAGAGCTCGCCGCCGGACGTCTCGATCACGAAGAAGCCCGAGCCGCCGATGCCCAGATCCGTCGGGCGCCCGGTGTAGGTCATCGCGCCGGGGCTGAAGTCCACCGCCACCTTCCCGACGACCTGGGCGGCCTGGCCCTCCATGCGCCCGGCCAGCACTTCCATGAACACGGGCTGGCCGCGCTTGAAGCCCACGGTGCCGGCGTTGGCCAGGTTGTGGGCGATGGTGCGGTAGCTCTCGGAGAGCCCGTCCAGGCATGAAGAGGTGGTGCCCACGGCGTCAGCCATTGGAATGCTCCTCCGTGATGGCTACGCCGGTCATCTCGTGCATCGCCAGGTTGGTCTGGCGAACCAGTTCGGACACTTCCTGCGGATTCAGGTCGGTCATCTCGACGATGATCTGAAACTTGCCGTTGTGCAGGTCGGTCACGCGGCGGACGATGCCCGGGGCCTGCATCCCGTATTCCTTGCGAAGCTGCATTGCCACGACCACGCGCTGACCCATCAAGGGATGAAGGGGGGATTCCATCACCACCCCCGGACCGGCGATCTCCGTCAGTTCGGCGTCGACCATCCGCATCTCGCCGGCGGCGGCGCCGTGGAACGACAGCGACCCTACTTTCGCCGGGCGCCGAAGCGGCACACGCATGAACCGACGGCGGTTGACGTAACGCACCTGGCTGGTGTGTCCCAGCACCAGTTTGCCGTCGCGCACGGCCGTGATCGGAGCGGTAAACTCCCACGCCGCCATGCCCTGGCAATACTGCAGCACGAGCGTTTCGCCGGGGCGGGCGGTCATCTGCGGATCGGGGCGGACAGCCATTTCCATCGGGTCGTTGATTTCGACGATGGCTTCGGCGCCCTCGACCTGTCCGCGATGGATGACGGACAGCCGGCTGCCGGCGGGGATGGCACGGCTGGAGGGAATCTTGCTGTTCTCGCTGCGGGGAGTGTTGTCGAAGCAGAGCTTGGTGCGCAGGGCCTGGATGATGTCGGCCAGTTGGCCGCGGGCCTGGTCGTTCATGCCCTGGCAGCGGGGCAGGAGCATCATGCTGGCGACGGCGTGATCGAACGCCTGGCTCATGGTGAAGACGGCTTCGGGATGGCGCAGGCCCGACAGTTGGGCCAGGGTCTCGATAAGCTGCTGCTCGGGCTCGCTCAGCCCGCTGCGGCGCGCGTTTTCGCGGATCCTGCGCCGGGTGTTCCACGCGCTGATATAGCCGCGGTAACCCAGCAGCGCCACCACGCACAACACCAGGCCCGTCAGGACGCAGAACGCCACCCACCAGGGGTCCACGCGGTGGTTGGCCGCGTACTCGTTCACGCCGGCCCAGCGTTCGTCGGGCGTCAGGCTCGTTGCGGCCGACAGCAGCGCGTGATGAATTGTGGCAGCCAGTGTGATCATCGTGTTCATTACCGCGTGAGGTTGGTCAGTTCCTGCAGCATTTCGTTGGCGGCCTTGATGGTCCGGGCGTTGGCCTGGAACCCGTTCTGGGCCTGGATCAGGTTGACGAACTCGGTCGCCACGTCGACGTTGGACTGTTCCATCGATCCGCCGCGGACTGCCCCCGCGCTGCCGGACATGGCCTTGGTCGCCACCGGTTCGCCGGAGTTGGCCGAGACCTCAAAGTAGTTGTTGCCCACCGACGCCAGACCCGCGGGGTTCTGGAACGTGGCGATCCTCAGAGCCGCAAGGTCGCGCCGGGCCCCGTTGGTGAACACGCCCACCAACACGCCCTCTCGCGTCACCGAAATGTTGCTCAACCAGCCGGCCGCATAACCGTCCTGCCCGCTGGGAGCAACCGTGCTGCTGCCGCCGAACTGGCTGAGCCCGTCGAACTCGCCGATGGTCCCCAGGTTGATGTCCAGCGTGCGAACGTTGCTGGGGTCGTTGGCGAAGGTGATCTTGAAGCTCGACGAATCCGCCGCGCTGACGCCGCCGAAGCTGCCGTCGGAAAGGAAGTTGATCCCGTTGATCCGACGATCCTGAAGGCTCACGTCGCCGCCCAGGCTGGTCACGACCAGGTCCCAGGTGTTGGATGTGTCGGTACGAACAAAGGCCGCCGACAGCACGTGGCTGATGCCCTGGCTGTCGTAGATTTCCATGTTGGTGTTGCGGATGGCGTTTCCACCGGCCGACAGGAGCGTGAAGTAGTTGGGCAACTCGAACGTGGCGCCGGTGCAACTAAGCGACAAGTCGGTCTTGCTGTATCCTGCCGAGACGTCGCTCATGCGGATTTCGCCGTTGGACATCGAGGCCAGCGACCATCGCGCGGTCGGGTCGCTTGGGTCGGCAAAGGCATTGGTCACCGCATTGAGCAGGTCGCCTATCGTGCTGCCGGCCCCGCCGGTGACCAGCCGGTTGAAAGCCGTGGGCAGCGTGAACTCGCCGTCGCCGTTGTAGGTGATGGTCATGGTCGTTTCGCTGGCCCCGGCGGCGTCGTCGGTCAGCAGGATCTTGCCGTCGACCAGCGTGGCGGTGGCGCCGCTGTAGGCGGCGTTGATCTCGGCCAGCAGCGTCGCCATCGTGTCGGCGGCGCCATAGGTGTACGTGCGGCTGATCGACGTGCCGTCGGCATCAGTGCCGGAGATGGTGAACGTCTCGCCGACGGTGAGCGTGTCGGCCTGGTCCAGGGCGGACAAGGCCGTTGCAGCCACGGCAGCGACACCGCCGGCGGTGTAACCCACCAGCGAGGAGAGCAGGTTGGTGGTGGCCCCGACGGTGGCGGTGAAGGTGCTGCTGACTGTCGAGCCGTCTCGCCGCGTTCCGTTGATCGAGATCGTATCGCCGGTCGAGAGCCCGCTGACCTGGTCGACTTCGGCCAGCAGGGTGTCCGCCGAAATCACCGCGCCGTCTTTGGTGTACTGGGTGCCGCTGGTGAGGATCGTGGTGGTAGGGTCCGACTCCTCGGCGGAGAGGTTTCCGGTGAACGTCAGCGACTCGGTCTGCTTGGCCGGAAGAGCCACGTCGTAAGGAATTCGGATATCGTTGCTGGAGGCGTTCTGGAATCCGTCGGCGACGCCTTCGCTGCCAATGCGCTGCACGCGGTTGCCCGTGCCCGGGTCAACGAGGTAGAACTGGGAATCGACCGCAAAACCGCCCACACGCGTGTAGACCAGGCGGGACCCGTCATTGAGGGCGAAATACCCCGCGCCCTCGATCGCCATGTCCAGCGGCTGACCGGTGCTGATCAGCGAACCCTGGTTCATGTTGCGGTCGATGCTGGCCACCTGCACGCCGCTGCCGACCTGCATGGGGTTCGTGCCGCCGGTGGTGGCCGAGGGCTGACCGGCTTCCTGAAGCGTCTGGCTGAGCAGTTCGGCGAACGTCACGCGGCTGGCCTTGAAGGCGCTGGTGTTGACGTTGGCCAGGTTGTTGCCCGCCACGTCCAGCATGCGCTGATGGGCCTGGAGTCCGGAAATTCCTGACAATAGCGAATTACTCATCGTTCACCTCGTGCGTTAGTCTGCAATAGCCTGGATCTGGTCCAGCGTGAGGGTTCTCTGACCGGCCTGCACCACCGCCTCGCCGGCGACAATCCCGGACCCCGTGACGCGAGCCCAGACCGCCGTGTCCGATCCTTCCGGCAGGTACGCCACGGCCTTGCCGATCAGGGCGGTGGCCTGCGAAAGCTGCTGCGACGCCAGCACCTTCGAGAAGGTGCTGTTCATCGTTTCCATCTGCTGCAGTTGCGAAAGCTGGGCGAGCTGGCTGGCCATCTGGTCGTTATTCATCGGCTCCAGCGGGTTCTGGTTCTGCAACTGCGCCACCAGCAGCTTCATGTAGTTAGCCTGGATCGTGCTGGCGTTCTGTATAGCGGTCGTGGCCATGGCGTTCCTATATCCAGAGATTGACTGATCCGTCGCCGGCATGGGCGACCGGAGCGGCGGCGGCATCGAGCTCTTGCGCCGGCTCGACCGCTCCCGAGGCGGATTCGGCGTCGGTCCAGCCGCCTTGCTGCGACGCCGATTGCTGCCAGGCGTTGTGCCCGCCGGTGAACTGCCATGACGGCGAGCCGCTGTCGGAATCGGTGCTCATGCGCAATTCGATCTGCCGCACATTGAGCCCCGTCGAGGCCAGGCGGTCGATCAGGCTGGGCGTCTCCTGGCGAAGATGCTCGAGCGTGGCGGGATTATTCACCTCCACCACTGCGCGAATCTCGCTGCCCCGCGCGTGAAGCGACAGGCGGATCGCCCCAAGCTCAGGCGGGTCCAGCGCCACCGTCACCCGCTGTGAAGAAAACCGCTGCTCCACGACCGCCGAGACGATCTGCTGCCCGACCCCCACTGTTGCAGCGCTGGCCAACGCCGTAACATTGGCGACCGGCGCCACAGGAACGGGCGACGCCTGCACCGCCGCGACGGCAGATGCATGTGCGCCCGGGCCTGGCTCGGCCGCTGATGCGAGTTTCAGAATGCTCGCGGCCGAATCTTTCGGTTTGTTAATTGCCCGCGGCTGGGCAACGACCTGCTGGGCCCGGGGCGTCAGTTCAGCACTTGCGGTCTGGACGGCGCCGGTGCGCGGGGCAGGTTTGGACCGCTGGACCGGTTCTTCGCCCTGGGCGTTCTGCACAGGCGCCTGCTGCTCAGGAAGCGCCTGTTCCGACATCGGGGCCTGGGTCTGCGGTGCTTCGACGGGTTGCATCGCGGCTGTCGCCTGGGTCGCGGTCTCCGCCGGCAACGCCGGCCTTGCCGCTTGCGGTGCAGCGTCCATCGATTCGCCCGCCGCCGCAACATCCACCCCCCGGCGCTGCAGATGCGCAACTTGCGGGTTTGCTGCACCGACGGCAATGGGAATCTCCGTCACGGACAGCGTGGTTTCCGCGGCCGATGGCTCCGTGTGTTCCACAGGAATCTCCGGCGGCGTTTGAACACCTGTCACGAGGGCGGCCGGGGTTGCTTCAGTTTGAGGCGAAGCCGCCGGAGCCTGCACGGGGGCAAGCGCCGCGGCGGGCACAGCGATGCGCTGTTGCGAAACCGCCGGCACAGCCTCCGGCGCCGCGGGCACTTCAGCAACAACCTGCATGCGGTTGAGCAACGTCTGGAACGGACTTTCTACCGGCGCCGGGACCATCGCTGCCGGTGCGGCAGCATCGTCGCTGTCCTTGGGCGCCGGCTTCGGGCTTGCAGTGATTTTGCTCTTGCGCGGGCGGCTGGCGTCGGAGGCGTCGCCGCAAGAGCCGTCAGTTGGCCCCGGCGCAGGCTGCTCGTCTGGCGGTTGGTCGCCCGCAAGCGCGTGCGGCTCATCGCCCCGCGACGACCGACGCTCCCCGCGCCCAGCGGCCGAGACCGGTTTCTGGGCCAGCGTCTGGCCGAGGTTGCTCATTAATAGATCAGCGATAGTCATTCCACCAGACCTCAAGCAATCGACGTGCCAAAGGAGAGATCTCTCGCTGAACCGGCTGGGGATTGGAAATCATGAAATCCGGCCAACGCGTTCTTCGCCAACGGCCGGACGATCTTGCCGCAACCCGGCAAAATCTTCCGGGTATGCGTGCAGACATCGCATCGCGTCAGATTCGTTGATCCGTGAACGCCTCCAACGCCGCCACGGCATTGGCGGTGGGCGTCTCGCTCTGCAGGCTCTTGGCGGCCGCAAGTATGTACCCGCCGCCACTACCCATTTCGCGACAGAGGCGGCGGACCTCGGCGGTCACCTGCTCAGGCGTGCCGAAGGGCATGGTGCTCTGGCTGCCCAGGCAGCCCCAGAAGGTCAGCTTGCCGCCCCAGCGTTTCTTGAGGGCGTAGGGGTTCATCCCCCGCGCTTCCGGCTGGCAGCTTTCCAGCACGTCCAGGCCGATTTCCACCAGGTCGTCCATGATGTCGACGATGCTGCCGCAGCAATGCGTGAAGACCTTCTTGCCGTGCGAGTGTACGCGGTCGTAGATGCGCGCCCAGCGCGGCTTCATGAATCGCCGCCAGCGGTCCGGGCCGATGATCACGCCGCGCTGGTCGCCCCAGTCGTCGCCGAAGAGGACGCCGTCCACCGGCAGTTGCGTGCAGGTGCGGTCGACAAAATCCAGGTACAGCAGTGTGATCCGTTCGAGCAGTTCCTCGTAGAAATCCTCCTCGGCGGCGCAGTCCATCAGGATGTTCTCGAACCCGCGCAGGCCCCAGCTCGTCTCCATGAGCCCCCACCAGATGCAGCCCAAACGGTAGAGGTCCTGGTTGGCCTGGCAGTCGGCCTTGATCGACGCCAGGTCGGCGTCCTTGACGTAGAACCGCTGCGGCGCAGGCCAATCGAAGCCTTCAAACGACGGCCGCGACATCGCGGGCTCTTCCAGGTGCATGGGCGTGCCCATCTTCCAGATGGACCCGAACAGGTCTCGGCTGAGGCCCTGTGCCGGATCGCCGATGGGGTCCTTGTGCATGTAGTCGACAGCGTAGGTATAGAGAAAGTAGTTCTTGAGCCGCTTGCGCCACTGGGGCGAGCCGAAATGCTCATCCATCCGCTGCGCGACCGGCTCATCGATCGACAGCAGATACGGCACCGGGCGCACTTCCTGATGGTCGATGGCGGCGGCAATGGCTTCTCTTGGCGTCATAGGAACAGGCTCCTGATCTGGAGCGGATCATACCGCTTCCTGCGGCACAAGCAAAGACCTCGCGATGCGGCACTTTCTGGGGTAAGGCGGTTCCACTCCAGCAACGGCGGGTTATAATGCTGGCGAAATCGTCGCCCATCGGGCGTCGCCTGTCTCAGATACAAGGAGCTATACATGCTGTCAGCCACATGTCCGTCCTGCGGAGCTGCTTTGAAAGTCCCCGACACCATGGCCGGAAAGAGAGGCAAGTGCCCCAAGTGCCTCAATGTCTTCTCGTTGCCTGGCGAAGCAGCGGCGCCGGCGCCCGCGTCGACTGCTTCTGTGCCGGCGGCCCCGCAAGCGGATCAATGGTATTACTCCGCAGAAGGGAACGAGCACGGGCCTGTGTCAATGTCAGAACTGCTTTCGCTGATCCGGCGAGGGCAATTGCAGACCGATCATTTCGTCTGGAAAGAAGGAATGGAGCAATGGGCAAGCGTCGCCAGCGTGCCTGAACTGGGCACGGCCGCTCCAACGCGGCGGCCTCAAGAACCGACTGAGACGTCCCAAGCCGAACCCGCGGGTCAGCCGGTTGCTTTGGCCGGAGCGACCGCGGGCGGCGCTGAAGTTCCGATCTCCGCTGCAGCGCCGCAGCGCCAGGCCAAGCCGGCTTCCAGGGCGGCTGCAACCAAAGCGGCGATCGGGCGTCAGGCAATGCGAGTCAAAGAGCAGATGCGCGGGCCCTTTTCCCAGGCCACCGGCGGTTATCTGGGCGCCTTGAGGCAGATGCTCAAGCACCCCATCAAGCTGGCCTTCCTCACGTTTGCCTATCTCATTCTGTCATTGCTGGCTTTTGGCAGCATCCTGGGCATGTTGCTGTTTCCCGTCTTCGTCATGGGCTACATCATGAGCATCCGCAACATGGTGAGCGGCCATCCCACGGCGATGGCCGACTTCATTGCCTTCATGCGCCATGGATGGGACTGCTTGTGGCACCTGATCATGTTGCTGGCATCGTTCTTTGTGACGCTGGCGACGATCCTGGCCCCGGCCGCTATCGTGCTGGTCATCCTGTATGTGCTTTTCGGCACCGGCGGGGCGCTGATCTCCGAAGCCACCTCTCACAGCAGCCCCAGCGCCTCCGACGTCTCGCCTTCCCATAACTCGGCAGTTCCGGAAAGGAGGGTCTCCGGTTCGAGGCTCTTCAGCAGCGCCGCCGAAACGGCCGATGAAGCGATGATGCTTGTTCTGAGCCTGCTGGTGACGGTCGTGGTGGTCACTGTTATCGTCACGCCGCTGACGGCGGGACTGATCATGTTCTTCTTCCTGGCCATCGAGGTGGCCTCGCGGCCGCCAGGCGGGGCAGAGCGGTTTGCCCTGGTCTATGAAGGGTTGAAGAGGATGTTCTCGATGGCCAAGCGAAGCTGGAAGCAGTTGCTATGCTGCGGTTTGCTATCTTCGGCAGGATTCCTTGCCTGCATGGCCGTCCCAGGACTGATGTCCTATCTGCTGGCGAAGATGCATCTGTTTTCCCTGGCAGCATGGACGGTCGCGGTGCTGCTGCCGCTGCTGATGCTGAGCTTCCAGGTGCATTGGTACGTTTACGCAACCATCACCTGCACCAGGCTGCAGGACGAATTGGAGTAACCCAAGGGCTATAAGGAACCAACCATGAGCCAGACCTTCCGAGCCGACATGCAGATCATCAGTGATGAAGAATTGCACACCGCCCGCCACGTGCGGCAGAAACTGCTGCGCGACCCGTATCGGCCGACGTATCACTTCGTCTGCCCCGAGGGGCTGGCCATGCCGTTCGACCCAAACGGCAACGTCTTCTGGCGCGGGCGCCATCACATGGGCTACATCTACCAGGAACGCGGGGCACATTTCTGGGGCCACGTCTCCAGCACCGACCTGCTGCACTGGCGACACCACCAGCCGTGCCTGTTCCCCACCCTGGACAGCCCCGAGACCGGCATCTTCAGCGGCAACGCGTATCTCGACAAGGACGGCAAGCGCGTGCTGATGATGTATCACGGCTGCGGCGCGGGCAACTCGATGGCCTGGAGCGACGACAAAGACATCGAGGTCTGGCACAAGATGCCCGGCAACCCCATCGTGCCCAACCCGCCCGAGCCGGACAAGGTCGACTACCAGTCGTGGGACCCCTGCGGCTGGATCGTCGGCGACACGTACTACGCCGTTTTCGGCGGCGGCAAGAACACCGTCTGGAAGAGCCCGGACCTCAAGAGCTGGACCAAGTGCGGGCCGCTGCTGGCCAAGGCGTATCCCGGCATCGACATCCACGAGGACATCTCGTGCCCGGACTTTTTCCCCATGGGCGACAAGTGGGTCATGGTCTGCATCAGCCACCGCCTCGGCACGCGGTATTACGTGGGTCACTGGGAAAACGACCAGCTCGTGCCCGAGTACCACGAGATGATGTCCTACAGCGACAACGAATTCTTCGCCCCCGAAAGCCACACCGACGACAAAGGGCGGCGCATCCTGATCTCGTGGATCTTCGACGGCCGCAACGATATCGTCCGCAACTTCTCCGGTTGGAGCGGCACGATGTCGCTGCCGCGGGTGATGAAACTCGGCGGCGATAACCGCATGCTCATGACGCCCATCGACGAGGTCAAGACGCTGCGGTACAACGGCAAAACCCTCGCCAACGTCGCCGTCGCCGCCGACGGCGAAACCGTAATCCCCTTCGACGCCGTCACCGATAACGTGCTGGAGATCGAGGTCGAACTCGACGCCCAGGGCGCGGCGGAGTTCGGCGTGAAAGTCTGCTGCTGCCCCGAAGGCAAATGGGAAACCAAGATCGGCTACGAGAGCGGCGAAGGCCGGTTGGGCATCGACACGAGCAGGACCGGACCCTCCCAGCGACGCGGGCACAACCCCGTCGGCAGCGAACGCAAGAGCGTCGAGTCCAACATCATGAAGCTCGCCGCCGGCGAGACGCTCAAGCTGCGGATCTTTGTCGACCGCTCGCTGGTCGAAGTCTTCGCAAACGACGGCCGACAGGCGCTGTCGCGAGCGGTGTATCCCGAGAAATGCTCGACAGGCATCAAGCTCTACGCCAAGGGCGGAGCGGCCAAGGCCAAGAGCGTCAGCGTCTGGGACCTGATGCCCACGAACCCGTACTGATCAAAGAGGGGAACCTGGAGCCGGAAACCGGGTGCCATGGCGGCCGTTTCTCAGCCGCCATGCCAGCCCGAAAACTGCATGAACCGCAGAGATCGCAGAGTACGCAGAGAAGCAAATGGCTAAAAACAAGGACCATCTAACGTCGCCGTCGGCGTTGATCCGGAAAAACAGACTGTCCATGCGGCCCGCTTCCGTAGGTTTCTGTAAGTCTCTTCGTCAAAACACCTCTGCGGCCTCTGCGATCTCCGCGGTGAAATATCCGGGCTAGCGCAACGGCCCGGGCATGGCGGCTGGACAACGGCCGCCATGGCACCCTGGGCATGCACCTTGGCTTATAATGAGGAGAAATGAGAAAGCTTCTCCGACATCGCCACCCGCTGGTCCGCAAGATTGTCCACTACGGGCGCATCCCGCTGGGAATCTTGCTGATTCTGCTGGGGATCGCCGGGCTGGTCCTGCCGGTCCTCCAGGGCTGGGCGATGATCTTCGCCGGAATCATCCTGCTGGCGCCGAACAGCCGCTTCTCGAAATGGATCAAGCGTAAGCTCCAGCGCCTGCGGGCGCGTGCTCGGATCTGGCGGGCGCGGCGGCGGGTAGCCCGCGTCCGCCGACGAGCGGAGAAGGATAAGGCGCGCCGGGCGAAAGGCTGAATTAGGGGGGACGTGCGGTGGCTGCAAAAAACAACGCGGAAATCTTCACGGTCGGCCATTCGACGCGAAGCGCCCAGGAGTTCGTGCAGTTGCTGCGCAGCCACGGAGTGCGGCGGCTGGTGGACGTACGGAGCATCCCGCGTTCGCGGCATAACCCTCAGTTCAATCGCGAAGAACTCGGGCCGTTCCTGCGCCGGCGTCGCATCAACTACCGCCATATGCCAAGCCTCGGCGGCCTGCGCCACCCGCGGGCCGACTCGGCCAACACCGCCTGGCGAAACGCCGGCTTTCGCGGATTCGCCGATTACATGCAGACGCCGCAGTTCCAGGCCGCACTCGACAAGCTCATAGCCCTGGCCGGCGAAAAGCCGCTGGCGATCATGTGTGCCGAAGCCGTCCCCTGGCGATGCCACCGCGGGCTCATCGCCGATGCCCTCACCATCCGCGGCATCGAGGTACGCCACATCGTCAGCGGCGCCAGTGCCAAAACCCACGTTCTCAATCCGATGGCCGTGGTGAAGGGAAAATCGCTGACGTATCCAGGAGCGTCGCCGCCGATCGGGCAAACAACCGCGCGGGGCAAACCCCGCCGCTAACGCTGCGCGCATGAACTTTCTTCATCCTCTGAGTGCTCTGTGCCTCTGAGGTTAGTTGTTCGATCACCGGCATTACACTAGAATCACCGCATGAGCAAACTTGCACGTGTCACGCTGCCTGATCTCGGCCGACCCGATCGCCAACCGGAGATTCCGCTGGAAGTCTACCTTGCCCGAATGGCCGCCGTCGGCGAGCGAATGGACGCGGCGGGTCTTGACGTGCTGGCGGTCTACGGCGACCGCGAGCACTTCGCCAACCTGATGTACCTGACCGGGTTCGACCCGCGATTCGAGGAGGCCCTGCTGCTCATCGGCGGCGGGCGAAAGCTCCTGCTGGTCGGCAACGAGTGCATGGGCTACCTGCCCGATGAAGGCCTGGGCATCGAGACCGAGCTGTTCCAGGAGTTCAGCCTGCCCGGTCAGCCGCGGGGCAACTCGCGCCCGCTGCGGACGATTCTGTCAGACTTCGGCGTCGCCCGGGGCACGCCCGTCGGATGCGCGGGGTGGAAGTATTTCGCGCCGCCGCTGATCGAAGGCGGCAGCAGCGCCATCGAGATCCCCGCGTACCTCGTCGATCTGCTCCGCGACCTGACGAGGGGCGAAGGCTGCGTCTCCAACGCCGGCGCCATTTTCATGGATGTGGCCGACGGGCTGCGGATCATCAACGAGCCCGAGCAGATCGCCCAGTACGAATACGCCGCGTCCGTCACGTCGACGGGCGTGCTGGAACTGATGCGCCACGTGAAGCCGGGCGCCGCGGAGCGCGACCTGGAAAAGCACCTCGACAGCCGCGGCCTGCCGCTGACGTGCCACCGCATGGTGGGCTTCGGCGCCAAGGCCAAACGCGGCCTGGCCAGCGCCGGCGACAACACCGCCGCCCTGGGCGACCCGTACACGGCGGCCTTCGGCGTGGTCGGCGCCCTGACCTGCCGGGCCGGATGGGTCGCCGCCAGGCTCGAAGACCTGCCCGCCGCAGACGGCGAGTTCTGCATGGCGTATGCGAAAAACTACTTTGATGTCGTGGCGGCCTGGTACGCCGCCCTGCGAATCGGCGTCACGGGCGGGGAAGTGTTTGCAGCCGTCGAGGCAGTGCGCGACAGGGCGCTGTATGACTTCGCCGTGAACCCCGGGCATTATCTGCACCTGGAGGAATGGACGCATTCGCCCTTCGCCGCCGGCAGCGGCGTGGCGCTGCGGTCGGGCATGATGCTGCAGATGGACATCATTCCGATCTCGCGCGGGCCGTTTTGCTACATCAACGCCGAGGACGGCGTGGCGCTGGCCGACGCCGATCTGCGCCGTGAGATCGCCGCCAGGTATCCGGCGGCATGGAGCCGCATCGAAGCCCGCCGCGCCTTCATGCGCGGCGCGATCGGGATCGACCTCGATGACTGCGTGCTGCCCATGAGCAATATCCCCGCCTGGTTGCCGCCGTTTGTGTTGGATATGGATCAGGCGCTGGTCTTGTAGAAAAAACCGACGACGAGGACGAGGACGACGACGAGAACGATGAAGAGCTTCGGTCCTCATCGTTAGCGGCGGAGCTTGCTCCGCGCGGTTTTCAGGATCAGGGAAACAACCCGTCGAGCATCCAACTTCGCAGAGACTGCGTCGGACAAGAGCTCGACCTCCAACGGGAGAACACCGACGGCGCCAGGACTTTCTTCGTCCTCGTCGTCGTCCTCGTCCTCGTCGTCGGTTGTTTCTTTCGACCCCCGTTATCCCATCAGCTTCTTCGCCGCCGGCGGCGGGTCGATGCCCTCGGGCAGCACCTTCCACCATTTGGCCCCGCCGGTCACCAACGGGGCGAGGCGCTTGACGACGTCGGCGTATTTCGGATCGGCGACTACGTTCACGTTTTCCTTGGGATCGCTCTCGTGATCATAGAGCATGTGCCCTTCCTGGCGGCCGCGGAAGGTATAGCGCGTGTAGACGAACCGTCCGTCGCAGACGCCGTCGCCGTCGGGGGAGGGATAGCGGCTGAAGATCGCCTTCTTCCACGGGCGTTTGGGGTCGTCCAGCAGAGGCTTGAAGCTCAGCCCTTCCAGGTGCGGCGGCTGGGGAATGCCCGCCAGGTCGCACAAGGAGGGGTAGATGTCGACGAACTCGGTGAGCCCCTCGGTGACGCCGGGCTTGATTCCCGGGCCGGAGATCATCATCGGGGCATGATAGCCCAGGTCCATGCAGACCTGCTTGCACCAGAAGCCGTGCTCGCCGAGGAACCAGCCGTGGTCGCCCCAGAGGATCACGATGGTGTTGTCGCGCAGACCCAGCTTGTCCAACTCGGCCAGCACCTGCCCGACCAGCGAATCGATATAGCTCACGCAGGCGTAGTAGCCGTGAACGAGCTTGCGGTTGAGCTCGGCGGAGACCGGACCGCGCTTGGGCGTGCCGGCGTACTGCCCGCGGAGTTCCTTCCACTGATACGTCGTCAGCGGGCCCGGAGCGTTCTTGGGCAGGTTGGGGTTGTCGGCCAGCACGAGCTTCTCGCCGTCGTACATGTCCCAGTATTTCTTGGGGGCCAGGAAGGGCAGGTGCGGCTTGGTCAGCCCGCAGGCGATGAAGAACGGTTTGTCGCTCTTGGCCAGGCGGCGCAGGTCGGCGATGGTTTTCTCGGCGATCTGCCCGTCGGGGTATTCGTTGTCCTTGCAGTCGTCGTCTTCATAGGGCATGCCGAAGCACATGGGCTTGCCCCGCTTTCGCTCCGAAGCCACCATCGCGGTGGATTCCTTCTTGCGATAGCCCGGCCAGCCGATCGTCGGGGAGTAATGGTCTTCGCTCCAGCCGTCCTTGCAGTCGGGGGAGTTGTGGAAGACCTTGCCGTTGGCGACGGTGTGATAGCCGTTCTGCTTGAACCACTTGGCCAACGTCACCACGCCGGGGGCGTCCTTCTCCGCCCAGGCCGCCCAGTCCGAAAAACGAGTTTCGTTGGGTCTCAGACCCGTCAGCAGGCTCGCTCGCGAGGCGCCGCAGACAGGCACCTGGCAGTACGACTTCTTGAACAGCACGCCGCGCGCAGCCAGGGCGTCGATGTTGGGCGACTTCATCTGCTTTTGCCCGTAACAACCAAGCTGCGGTCGCAGATCGTCTACGGGAATGAACAGTACGTTGTACTTCTTGCCCGAGGCGTTCTGGCCCAGCGCGAAGTCCGGTCCCAGTACGCTCATGGCGCCGGCGGCGGCGCCGGCCACGGCGGCACTCTTGAGGAACGATCTGCGATCCATGGCAAATCCTTTCGATCGGGGAAACAACCGCGCGGGGCAAGCCCCGCCGCTAACATTCCGGTGCTACGACTTCTTGCACGCCTTGATGATAAACTCCGCCACCTTGGTCTGATCGGCGGCGTTACAGGCCTTGTTGTGCGCCCCGGCGACGGCTTTGGGGTTCTTGGCGTCGACGCGTTTCTGCACGGCTTCGAGTTTCGCGTCGCCCTTGATGCTGTCGCGGCTGATGATGATCGCCACGCCGGTAAAATCGCCGCCAAGTTCCTTCATCTTCCTGGCGACGACGGCAGAGTTCTCCTCGTACGGCACGCCCTCGTCCTGGGGGCTGTAGAAATGCAGCACGGGGATCTTCGCCTTGGCGATGGGCTCGAGCAGATCGATAGGGTTCTGCTTGTACTCCATCGCCTGCTGCTCGGTCAGGCCGTACACGGTCTGGAGCAGTTTCCAACTCCCGCCGTGTCCGCCGGAAAGCCCCTTGCCGCCGGGCCAGCTCTTGATGTCGCAGACGGGGGCGGCGCCAACGATGCAGCCGACCTGGTCCGGATGGACCGCCGCCCACTTGTGAATGATCAGCCCGCCGCGGCTGATGCCGATCAGCGCGGGCTTGGCCGCCAGGGCGTACGTGGTGGTCATTTCTTTATAGAAAGCGTCCCAGGTCTTCATCGCCTCGGGCGAACCGAGCGGATCGCTCGCGTCGATGTAGGCGACGTGGAAGCCCGCTTCCAGCAGCGCCTTGTCGGCCATCGGCACGTGTGCGAAGGGCGCCCGCAGCACCCAGGGGCGACCGGCCGCGGGCGTCTTGGGGACCGCCACCCAGCACGGGCGGCCGGCCACTTCAAAGCTGAACTGGTCGGCGCCATTCCATTCTCTTTTCACTCCGGAAAAGGGCGGGCACTGCTCGCGGCCTTGGCCTGCTCCGTCGGAGACGCGCTGGCCTTGGGGGCTGCCTTGATGGCTTCGGCGACGGTCTGGGCGATGACTGCATAGCCCTTGGCATTGGGATGCACGCCATCGTCGTAGAGGTCGGCCTTGCCGGCGGTGGGCGTGTAGCAGTCGATCAGCGGGAGCTTCAGGTCCTCGGCAATCTGCTTGACCAGCGGGACAACCTGTTCCTTGACGACCTTCTCAGTGATGCCGTAGGCGTCTTTGCCGACCGCCACGGGCGTGCAGATGTAGATCTTGGGCTTGCTGGGCAGGTCGGCGAAGCTCTTAACCAGTGCCTTGTAGGCCGCGGTGAACTTTTCCTTGTCGACAGTGGCCGACTTGGCGTCGTTGGTGCCCAGCATGATCACCACCACGTCGGGCTTGGAAGCCATAGCCTGCTTGCAGTACTTGTCGGTGGCGTACTGCCCTCTGCCGGGCAGAACCGTGCGCCCGGAGGCGCCGTAGTTGCCCACAACGTAGTCGCTGCCCAGCAGGGCGCCGAGCTGCTTGGGATAATCCTGTCCGCCGCCGCCGACGCCCTTGGTGATGCTGTCGCCCGCGCAGGCGACCTTTGTCGCAGCGGCCGCCGGCGAGGCAAACACCAAGGCGCAGATCGTCATCCCAATCGCTAAGCTCATCATCCCATGTCGCATGTGTAATCAGTCCTTTCTGCCGGCGCATGCCGGGGCTAAGTTCGCTTCAAAGTGTAACCCGTATGATGTGGAAACGGACCTCTCAGGACGTGGCCTTGAGGCGAAGAAGAGATTTCCCATTTCCAATTTACAATTTCCAATTTATGGCCAGCCCCGTTTTTCCAAATGGGCAATTGAAAATTGGCAATTGGCAATTGCCCTATCTTTCCATGTTCTCCGCGGTGCCAATGTTCTTGAAGATCGCCAGGCCGTCCTTGCCGGGGCAGACGATGTCCAGGCGGCCGTCGCCGTCGATGTCCACCACCTGGAAGCTGATCCCGCAGCCCTTGGCGTGGGGGATCGGGCCAAAGTCGATCGGCAGCTTGCTGAAGCCCTCGCCGGTCCACTTGAAATAGTACAAGCCGTACGGATCGTATTCGCCCGGGTCGTGACCGCAGTGGGCGCGGTAGCGCTTGCCGGTGACCAGCTCGGGCTGGCCGTCGCCGTCGATGTCGCCCCACCACAGGTCGTGGTACTCGCTGTTGAACGGGTCGATGGGGTGCTTGATCCACGTGCGATTGCCCGCCTTGTCGCGCTTCTGCTCCCACCAGTCCAGCCCGTATGCGTGCGATTGGCCGACGATCAGATCGTTGACGCCGTCGCCGTTGACGTCGGTGACGATGATCGGGATCGACGCCGAGCCCAGGTCGAACTCCTCGTGGAAGATCCATTTGCCGCCGATGCGGTCCTGCGGGGCCTCGAGCCAACCCTTGGCCAGAATGATGTCGCCGCGCCCGTCGCCGTTGATGTCGCCAAAGCCCAACCCGTGCCCGCTGGGCTTGTCGTAGATCTCGACTTCCTTGAACTGCCCCGTGCCCTTGCCAGCCGCGTCCGTGATGAGCTTGTAGAACTTCTGGCTGTGGCAGGGCGTGTTGGGGACGATCTCGAGCACGCCGTCGCCGTCGATGTCCCAGGCGCGGGTCGTCTCGACGTTGCCGCAGTTGCCGATGATATGCTCAGCCCAGGGCTTGGTCGGGTCGCCCTTGGGGTTCTCGCGCCAACGGATGTTGCCGCCCCACCACCCGCCGGTGACGAAATCGAGGTACCCGTCGCCGTTGATGTCCATGGGGATGGTCGAGAAATCGTCGAAGTACTCGCCCTCGGCCTTAACCGGGCCGATGATGTTCTTCTTCGAAAAGTTTGGGCCCTCGTACCAGTACGCCCCGCAGACGATGTCGAGCACGCCGTCGTTGTTGACATCAAAGACGCCGCACGATTCGTACCGCTCGTCCGAAATCCATATCTTCTGAAATCGCAGTGGAGGCATTGATCTTCCTTTCAAGGAGACTTACCGGAGAAGATTGGAACACGGGAATAATGGAATATTGGGAAGCGGCCCGAAGCCTCGCTCCATCCTTCCATCCTTCCATTCTTCCATCATTCCATTCTTCCGTTGTTATTGTCCGAAGCGCAGCTTGATGTACTGCCGCGCCATCTTGAGGTCTTCGACGGCCTCGGCGGCGGCGCAGGGCGGCGTCATTTTGCCCTGGATGACGTCGACGAAGTTGATGGCCTGCTGGCGCATGGCATGGACCCAGGGCATCGTGGGGAAGCTGCGCACGGGCGTCGAGTCGCCCGGGTCGGCGTAGACTTCCACTGTGCCGGCGCGCGTGTGGGCCAGCGGGGCCGGCAGGCGGATCATGACGTAGCCCTTCTCGAAGGCCACCAGCGCCGACTCCTCCCATTCGATCGTCGTGCGGTAGGGCGTCATTTCGATCGTGCCCGCGACGCCCGAGGCGCTCTCGACCGCCAGCAGCACGCCGCTCTTTTCGGCGTAGGTGACGTTATAGCTTTCGCCCAGCAGGTGCCGCATCAGGTTCACCTGGTGGATGTAGTAGTTCACGAACGAGACATACGCCTGGCTGGTGGGCTTGTCCATGCCCGGCAGGGACGCCTCCCAGCCGCCTTCGACCTCGCGCTTGAGTTCCGGCGCCGCGTCGCCGGCGTTGAGTACGCCGATGGCGCCGTTGGCAACCCAATCGCCCGCCGGCATGAGGATGCGGACGTACCTCAGCGCGCCCATCTTGCCCGAGGCCTTCCAGTCCTTGATGACGCTCATGGCGTGCATCACGGCCGGGTCTGACCGCTTGTGATAGCCGACCATGTGCGTGCAGCCAGCCCTTTGGGCAGCGGCGGCGAGATTCTCAGCCGCCCCCACCGTGACGGCCAGCGGCTTTTCCGTGAAGACGAACTTGGCGCCGCTGTAGAGTTCGGGCATGAGGACGGCGTGGCGGTCGAAGGGCTGGCTGGCGACGATGCCGTCGAGCTTCTCTGCCGCGAACATGGCCTTGTGGTCTTCGTAGACCTTGGGGATCCCGTAGCGCGCCGCGACGAGCTTGCCGGTTTCTTTGCGGACCTCGGCCAGGGCGACGACTTCGCAGTTGTCCAGCGTGACGTAATTCTGCAGATGGGCTTTCTGACCCATGAACCCGACGCCGACGAATCCGATCCTGACCTTGGCCATGGTGCTTTCCTTTTGTTAATGCCGCCGGAGATGCGCCGGCGGAATGGCCGATGATTCTATCACTGCCAGTGTCCGGTGCCAGATCAATTTCCCACAAAAGACCAAGATTCAACAGGGTTGGAGGACGGGTTTTGGAATTGCGGATTTCGGATTTCGGATTGCGGATTATTCCGCGGTTCGAGCATGGTCTTGACGGTAATCCGCAATCCGAAATCAACAATCCGCAATTGCGCGCCCATCTGTTACAATCGCCTGGATGAAGATCGACGTCAGCTATGTCGCGCAGGTGCGCTCCGCCGCCGGAGTCGGGGTCGAGTCTGTCGAGATGCCCGCCGGCGCCACGGCGGCGGATCTGGCCTCGCAGGTCGCCGGCGCCCATGGCCAAACCCTTGAGCATCTGTTGTTGGACGAGGCGGGACTGCCGCGAAAGACCATCCTGATCTTCATCAACAACAAGCAGTCCGACAGCGCCACGCTGTTGAAAGAGAATGACCGGGTCACGTTCCTTTCGCCTCTTTCGGGCGGATAGCCCTAAAACTGCATGAACCGCAGAGACCGCAAAGTACGCAGAGAAGAAGATTGGCTCAAAACAAGACCATTTAACGTCGCGAGCGGCGATAATCTGAAAACAGACTGTCCATGAGGCCCACTCCGTAAAGTTTCTGTAAGCCTTTTGATTCAAGACACCTCTGCGGTCTCTGCGATCTCCGCGGTGAAATATCCGGGCTAGCAGCACGGGCGTCCCGCCCGTGCAGGAAAGCGGCAACGGCCAAGATGGCCGTTGGACTCACGGGCGAGACGCCCGTGCTACGAATCCGCAATCGCTCTAGTTTCCGGCTTTGAGGTCGCCGTAGGGATATTCCGGCAGGGGGCGGAATTCGGCCCGGACAGCCGGGCGCGTGACGCGGTAGCCTTTGGTCGGCAGTGACGCCACGGTTGTCTTCTTGTGCGAGAGGAAGAATCTCATAGCCACTTCCGGGTGCCGCTCGTGACCGACGCCCTCGAGGACTCTCGAGGCCACCTGGAAACCCGACTCGCGCAGGTACCGCACGGCGTTTTCCGACTGGCCGATGATGGGGCCCGGGTCGGCGCTGCCCCAGTACACCAGCACCGGGTTGTTGCGGGCTTGAATGGGGAAGCGGCCGCTGATGTTGTGTTCGCTGAAGTTGCAGTTGCGCGCGGCGATGATGGTAAAGACGTCGGGATGCCGCAGCCCCACGAAGTACATCGGGAACCCGCCGCCGGAAAATCCGGTGATCATCACGTTGGCGCGGTCGATGTTGTACTGGTACGCCACCTCCGAGACGATGGCCAAAATGCGTCTTTCGCTCTCGATCATGGCATAAATGGGCCCGTCGCCCAGGATGCCGTCGGTGCCGGTCAAGTCCGGGGCGATCACGATGCAGTTGTTCTCGTCGGCCAGGGCCTTCCACTCCCGGATGTGCATGTTGGAGGTGTCGAAGGGGATCGTCCCGTGGCAGGTGACGATCAGCGGCGAGGGTTTCCAGTCGCGATAGCCCTGGGGCACGTAGATCCAGTAGCCCGCCCCGGTGTTGGGCTCGGTCTCGAACACGTGCGGAAAGTCGACATCCGGCTGGGGGACGGCGCAGCCGCCCAGCAGGCACAACAGGCCCGCCAGGACCACCGCCGTCAGTACGGCCATGCGCGTATCCATATTCGTGGGGCGTTTCATAGTCGTAAGTATATCGGTCATAAGCATGCCAAAACCGCAGAGGTTTGCGCAGGCATCCATGCGGCGTGAAAATTCCATCCCCCGTCTCGTCAGACCCGCCTCAGCCCGCGGTGCGGCGGTGGCGCAGGCGGTCCAACGCGACTGCGACGACAATGATACCACCGGTAATGATTTCCTGCACCCAATTATCCCATCCGATATGGGAGCAGCCCGACGAGATGACGCCCATGATCAACGCCCCCACCAGGGTCCCCAGCACCGACCCCTCGCCGCCGGAGAGGCTGCCCCCACCGATGACGACGGCCGCGATCACGTCCAATTCCAGCCCGATAGCCACTCGCGGGTCGCCGGCGCTGATGCGGGAAAACTGCATCAGCCCCGCCAGACCGGCAAAGGCCCCGCCCAGGGCGAACACCAGCACCTTGATCCGCCCCACGGCCAGGCCGCACAGGCGGGCGGTGGCCTCGTTGGAGCCCACGGCGAAGACGTGCCGCCCGAACCGCGTGTACCGCAGCAGCACGCCCACCAGCACCGCCAACACCGCCAGCACCCACACCCCGGGAGCCACCAGCAGCCATTTCATGCCCGCCGGCAGCGTCACCAGCAGATGCTGCAGCCAGGTCTCGGGGGCATAGACCTTGGTCTTGTCCGCCAGTCCCGTCGCCACGCCTCGCAACGCCATCATCATTCCCAGCGTGACGATGAACGGCACGACGCGGAAGGTCGTGACGATCATTCCCGTAATGAAGCCCGCCGCCGCCCCGGCCGCCACGCCGCACAAGGCAGCCACCAGCGGCGAGGCCTCCGCGTCGCGCAACAACATGGCGATAACTACCGAGCTGATCGCCACGATCGAGCCCACCGACAGGTCGATCGCCCCGGCGATCATCACCACCGTCATGCCCAGCGCCGCGATGCCCACCACCGTCGTCTGGCGGGCGATGGTCTCCAGCGTGCGCGCCTCGCGGAAGCTCTCCGGACCGATCAGCACAAACAGACCATACACCACCGCCAGCGCCAGCAGCGGACCAACGCGGTTCAGCACTGCCTTGGCGCCCCAGTCGCCCGAGGGCGCCTCGATAGTCGTTGCACCGTTCATGCCACGTCTTCCTCAACGGGCGATTCGTCGCCCTGGCCGATGGCTTCCATCATAACCGAGTGTTCATCGAGTTGCTCGACCGGCCGAGCCGGCCCCAACCGCCCGCGGCACATCACCGCCACGCGGTCGCACACGCCCATGAGCTCGGGCAGGTAGCTGCTGACGATGAGAATCGCCTTGGGCTTGGCGGTATTCCCAGTGCCCTGGGCCGTCCCGCAGGCCAACCGATCGATGAGTTCGTAGATGGCGGCCTTGCTGCCCACGTCGATGCCTCGCGTGGGTTCGTCCAGCAGCAGGACGTCGACATCGTGCTGGAGCAGCCGCGCCAGGGCAACCTTCTGCTGGTTTCCGCCCGAAAGGTCGCCCACGGGCTGCCCGCCCTGGCGGCAGCGGATGCCCAGCGAGTCGATCCACGCCCCCGCCGCCAGCGCCTGGCGAGAGGGCAGCACCAGCCCCAGCGGCCCCAGGCCTTTAAGGCGCGAGAGGGTTATGTTGTCCGCCACGCTCAGGGTCAGGGCCAGGCCTTCGCCTTTGCGGTCTTCGCTGACAAGCCCGACGCCCTGGGCCCAGCGTCGCGGCGGGGCGGCCGGGCCCCAATACGCTCCCACGCGAATGGCGCCGGAGGTAACGGCATCGAGACCGAAGATCGCCCGCAGCAGTTCCGTCCGCCCCGCGCCGATCAAGCCGGCGATACCCACCACTTCGCCGCGGCGCAGTTGCAGGCTGGCCGAGAGAGGCTTGACCGCCCCCGCCAGGTCGCGGACCTCCAGAACCGCCTCGCCGGGCGCTCGCCGGCTGCGCGGGTAGAGCCTCTCGACGTCGCGCCCGACCATCATCGAGACGATCTGGCGGGGCGTGAGGTCCGACCCCGGGCCGCTGCCGACCGCCCTGCCGTCGCGCAGCACGGTGACGCAATCGGCGATCTGCTTGACCTCTTCGATGAAGTGCGAGATATAGATGATGGACACGCCCTGGGCTCGCAGGCGGGCGATGAGCTCGAAGAGGCGCTGCGCATCGCGGGCGGCCAGGCTGCTGGTGGGCTCGTCCAGCACGAGCACGCGGCAGCCCACGGCCATCGCCCGGGCGATCTCCACAAGCTGCTGCGCCGCCGGCGAGAGGCGCCCGACCGTAGCCTGCGGCCGCAGTTCAGGATGTTCGAAGAAAGCCAGGGCTTCTGCGGACCGGCGGCGCACTGCTCGGCGGCGCACGAAGCCCAGGAGCGTGGGCTCCATGCCCAGCATGATGTTCTCTTCGACGCTCAGGTGCGGCGCCAGGGAAAGCTCCTGGTAGACCATGCTGACGCCCGCGCGGCGGGCATCGAGCGGGTTTCGCGGGCGGTAAGGCCGCCCCTGAAGTTCCATCGACCCCACGTCGGGCACGTAGGCGCCCGAGAGGATCTTCATCAACGTGCTCTTGCCAGCCCCGTTCTCCCCTACCAGGGCATGCACCTGGCCTGGCAGGACCGTCAGACCAACCCCCGCCAGGGCGACCGTGGCGCCGAAGCGTTTGCTGACGCCGCGCATGACCAGGCGCGGCGACGCGGCGGCGGCAGAGGATTCGCATGCTTCTGGCAATTGCATCGCAGGCGCTTTCGGGGCCACGCACAACGGAGTTGTGCGTGGCACCCTCTTCCGGTTACGTATTCCTTATGCCCTATGCCCTGTTCTATTTCAGTTCCGGCGTCAGGAGGTTCTTGATCTCGGGCTTGTCCATGTTTTCCTTGGTCGCCAGAGCACAACCGGTGTCTTCGAACTCCTTGACCTTCTCGCCGCGGAGGTGCTTGACCATGTTGATCACGGCCAGTTTGCCCATGTTGATGGGATCCTGGAGCACCAGCGCGTCGACTTGTCCGGCGGCCAGGCCTGCGGCCAGCTTGGGACTGCCGTCGAAACCGACAAACTTGATCTTGCCTGCCAAGGCGTTCTGCTGAAGCACCAGCAGCATGCCATAGGACGTGGGCTCGTTGGGCGTGTAGACGCCGTCGGCCTGGCGAAGCTTGGGCAGGAGGTTTTCAGCCGTCTTGACGGCCGTGTCGACATCCGGTCCGCCGTAGAGATTCTCGCTGAGGATCTCGATGTTCTTGCCCTTCTTGACGGTGTCCAGGAAGCCCTGCTCGCGTTTGCCGGTGCTGGCGTGTCCGGCGACATATCGCACCATGACGATCTTTCCGCCCTTGTCGCCGAGCAGCTGGAGCATCTTTTCTCCGGCCTTGACGCCGCCGGCGTAGTTATCGGTGGCTACGAAGCTGACCTGATCTTTGCTGTCGAGGTCCGAGTCGAAAATGACCACGGGGATGCCGGCAGCCTTGGCGTCGGCGACCTGGCGCTTGAGGGCCTTGTCGTGCAGCGGGGCCAGCACGATCCCGTCAACCTTCCGGGCGATAAAGTCTTCGATGACTTTGACCTGGGCCTCCAGGTCGTCTTCCTTGATGCCGCCCTTCCAGATGATCTCGACGCCGCCCTCGCTGGCCGCCCCCTGCTGGGCGCCGAAATGCACCGACTTCCAGAACAGATGGCTGGTTCCCTTGGGAATAACGGCGATGGTGAGCTTGCCCGATATCTTCAGGAGGCCGCGAGTATCGTCGCTGCTGTCGGGGCTGGTGGCGGGCTTGGTCGCCGGCTGCGTGGTGGCCGTTTTACCCGCTTTGGGCGTCGGCTCAGCGGGGCGCTCTTTCTTGCCGCAACCCATCGAGACCATCGCCATCGCCAAACACAGTGTGACATAGATCGACTTGCCCATGAGCCTTTCCCTTTCACAAGAGTCTTAAGAAATCATTCACCGCGGAGGTCGCAGAGATCGCGGAGGGGAGAGGGAAGACTGGAACAACGGAAGAATGGAATGACGGTGCCAAGTGCGGGCTGCATTCCATTATTCCATTATTCCACTATTCCATCGTCCCATCGTCGCTTCTTCCTCTGCGTCCTCTGCGTTCTCTGCGGTGAAATATAACAGGCAGAGGTGAGCACGTCTAGTCGAGTGAGACGAGCCCTTTTCGGACGGCGAACTTGACCAGGGTGGTCTGGTCGTGAATGTTGAGCTTGTGCATCAGGCGCATGCGGTGCGTGTCGACGGTTTTGACGGCCAGTTCCAGCGCCTGGGCGACCTGGCGGTTGGTCTTCCCCTCGGCGATCAATTGCAGCACCTGGCGTTCGCGCGTCGTCAGCAGATCGTAGGCGTCTTCGCCGCCGTTGGCGACCCGGTCGAGCACCGACCGGGAAATGCCCGGCCCCAGGTACAGCTCACCCCGGCCGACCGCGCGAATGGCCTCGACCAATTGCTCTGCCGCCGATTCCTTGAGCACGTACCCGCTGGCGCCGTATTCGATGGCACGGGCGATAAACTCTTCGTCTTCATGAATGGTCAGGATCAGCACGCCCAAGTTCTTGTCGCGGCGGGTGAGTTCGCGGCAGCAGTCCAGGCCGTTAAGCCCGGGCATGGTGATATCGAGAACGGCCACATCCGGATTGACCTTTCCGACCTGGTCGAGCACGCTCATGCCATCGCCGCATTGGCCCACGACGGTCAGGTCGCTGTGGCGGTTGACCAATTCAACGAGCCCTTCGCGTATCATGGCGTGATCGTCGGCGAAGAACACTCCGATTTTCCCATTAACCATATGTCACCCACTATTCCTGTCGCCCATAGACCAAAGTGAACCCCCTCTCGGACTCATCGGCGATTATTTTAAAAAGCGGCCAAGACGGTTGTCAAGTACACAGGCAGAATAATTCGTAGTAGAATAGGCAGTTATGAGCGGCAGGGCCGAACAACTGCAGGACCGGTCATTCCAGCGGCGAACCTGCACGCACTATTGGATCGCCGGGTTCACGCTGGCCTTGGGGGCGGTGCTGTCGGCTTTCTTGTTCTTCCACATGCGCTCGGTGCAGCAGCAGCGCCTTCAGGAACGCTTCGGCATGGAGGGGCAGGAGCGGTGCGTTCGCCTCAAGCAGGCAGTCGACACGCTGCTGCGCGAGCTGTCGAGCCTGGCGGCACTATACGAGTGCTCGCAGCAGGTCGAAGAAGCGGAGTTCAGGCCCTTCGCCCGGCACCTGCTGGACCGCAACACCTCCCTTCGCGCCATGGCGTGGGCGCCGCGGACCCCTCCGCCGCGCCCGCCGGCGACCACGCGTCCTGCCGAACAATCCGCATCGGCGCCGGCAGGACAGGCTGGCGTCTCCTATCCGGTCCTGTACCGCCTGCCCGCCGAGGCAGGACTGCGATCCGCCGAGGACCTGTACGCCTGCCCGGAGTTCCGTCTGGCGATGGACTATGCCGACGCCATCGCCTCGCCGGTCCTGGCGTCGCTGGATGTTCAGGCCGGTTCGATCCTGGCCGTAGCGCCCATCTATGATCGGGGCGAAAACTCCCTGGCCGCCTCGGGGCGGCGGGAGAACCTCAGCGGTTTTGCCATCGCCAAGATCGATCTGCCGGACCTGATCCGCGTCGCCTTTTCGACCTCGCTGCGCAGCGGCGCGGAGGTGATCCTTTCCGAGGTCCAGGCCGATGGACCGCCGCGGCAACTGGGACGATTCCGCATTCCGACCGATCGGCCAGGCCCCCTGTCAACCCTGACCGATGAGCGGTTCATCGACGTCGGCGGCAGACAGTGGCGCCTGCACAGCGCCGCCACGATCGACTACGTCAACGAGAGGCAGCAGTATACGCCCTGGGCCCTGCTGGGTCTGGGACTGGTGATCAGCCTCTCGATCTCCTATTACCTGCTCTCGACAATGGGACGCTCGCAGGAGGTGCGGCGCCTTGTCGACCAGCAGACCGCGCAGTTGCGCGAGGCCAATCTGTTGATGGAAGCCGAGATCCTCAGCCGCCGACAGGCGGAGGGACTGCTGTACCTGCAGCGGAACCTGGCCGCGGCGCTGGGCGGGGCTCAGAGCGTCAACGATGCCTTGACCATCTCGCTGCAGGCGGCCCTGAAGACCGGCGGGCTCGACTGCGGGGGCATCTATGTCGTCGATCCGGTTCGGTGCTGCGCCGATCTGGCGGTACACCGGGGCTTGAGTCAGACGTTTGTTGACGCGGCAGGGCATATCGATCCGGGTGATCCGCGGATGTCCATGGTCACCAGCGGGCGGACGGTGCTGATCGAAGATATGCCCGCGAACCGCCCGGATCTTTCTCCTGTTGAAGAAGGGCTCATTGCCCTGATCGTCGCGCCGATCTGGCACCAAGACCGCGTTGTCGGATGCCTGAACCTGGCGTCGCACTGCAACGACACGATCTCGCCCCAGACCATCAGCGCCGTCGAGGCCATTGCCAGCCAGATCGGCGGGGCCCTGGAGCGAGCCCGCGTCAGCGGCGCCCTGCGGGAAAGCGAAGAACGACTGCGCGCGCTGGCGGAAAACATCGACGCCATCTTCTACCGGCTCGATCTCGATGGGCGAGTGGTTTACACCAGCCCCCAGGTGGCCCGCTTTGGCTACGACGAACGGACCCTCGCCGGGCAGAATTTCCAGCAGTTCATCTACCCCGCCGACCAGGAGATGGTCCTGAGCCGCTTCCGTGCCATTTTGGCCGGGGCCACCCCTCCCTTCGTCGAGTACCGCATGCTGACCGCCGACGGCCGCGTGCGGTGGATGCAGGACTCCAGCGTTTCGGCATGTGACGCCGACGGCCATGTCGTCGCCGTGACCGGAATCCTGCAGGATATCACGCACCGCAGGGAGTCTGAGCAGCGCCTCCGCGACAGCGAGCAGCGATACCACAGCCTGTTCGAGAACTCGCCCACGTCGCTGTGGGAAGAGGATTTCTCAGCCGTGCGCGAGTACCTCGATTCGCTCGAGGCCGCGGGCGTGACAGACCTGCCCCGGCATCTGCGTCAGAACCCCCAGACCGTGCGCCACTGCGCGTCGCTGGTGCGCATTGTCGACGTCAACACCGCCACACTGAGGCTGTTCGACGCCCCCAGCAAAGAGGCCCTGCTGGGCAACCTCGACAAGGTGTTCACCGACAGTTCCTTCGCCGTCTTCGGCGAGGAGATCGCCAACCTCATTCAGGGGGTTCATTCCTTCCGCACCGACGCCACCAACCGCACTCTGGGCGGCAAGACCAAGGAGATCGTGCTGCACGTGGCGGTCGTTCCCGGATGCGAAACCACCTGGCAGCGCGCCATGATCTCGATGATCGACATCACCGACCGAAAGCAGGCGCAGAAAGCCCTCCAGGCCGCCCGGCAGAAACTCATGCATGCCCGCGAGGCCGAACGCCGCCACATCGCCGTCGAACTGCACGACTCGATCAACCAGTCCCTGGTCGCCCTGCAACTGATGCTGCACAACACCCTCAATGCCGCCGGCGGCGCAATGGCCGCGGCGCCGCTGCAGACGCTCTCTGCCGCCGCCGGACATTGTACCGCCCTGGTCCGCGAGGTGCGCAACCTCTGCCACGGGCTCTATCCTCCCACGCTGCAGTCACTGGGGCTGGGCTCGGGGCTGCGCGAACTGGCCCGCCAGTGTACCGCCGCCGGAATCGCCGCCACGGTCATCGACACGCCCCAGGCCCGATGGCTGCGATTCGACCCCGACATCGAGATCGCCCTGTTCCGCACGGCCCAGGAAGCCGCCAACAACGCCCTGCGCCACAGCGCGGCCGCGCACCTGCTCTTCTCGCTCGAACACGATGGCGCCACGACCACCCTGAGCATCATCGACGACGGGAAAGGGTTCGACCCCCAGAACGTCGCCACCGGACTGGGATTGATCTCGCTTCGCGAAAATGCCGAGGCCATCGACGGCACGCTGACCATCGCCTCCCGCCCCGGCCAGACCCGCATCGCCGTCGCGGCGCCGGCCAAACCACTCAAGGCGGACTAGCTGAGATTTTCACCGCGGAGACCGCAGAGAAGCAAAAGGCGAAGAATGGGTCCAACGTAACATCGCGGAGGGCTTTCATCGAAAAGAGACTCTGTGCTGGCAACTCTCTTTGCCAATGTGCAGTGATTCTTATCACTCTTATATCTCTGCGGTCTCTGCGATCTCCGCGGTGAAGCAATTAGGCCAGGTCCACGCGCCGGGGCAGATGCCCGTTTACTGCGCGGCTGGGGGCGGGTACTCTTGGCGCTTTATCGATCCTGGAGAGCGACGTGGATGCTTTGATCTTCGATTTTGACGGCGTGGTGGTCGACAGCGAACCGGTACACCTGGAGGCCTTCCGCCGCGTGTTACGCGACGTGGGGATCGACCTGTCCACCCGGGACTACTATGGCAAGTACCTCGGCTTCGACGACCATGACTGCTTCGCCGCCGTGGCCGCCGACAACGGGCGACGCATTTCTGAAAAGAAAATCGCCGAACTCACTGCCGCCAAGACCCGCATCGTCCAGTCGATCTTCGCCGGGACGATCCAGCCGCTGCCCGGGGCAGTGGACCTGATCCGATCTGCCGCGGCGGCCAAGCTGCCCCTGGCCGTCTGCTCGGGCGCCCTGCTGGACGAAATCAAACTCGCCGCCAAAACCATTGGCGTGCTGGACTGCTTCGACTTGATCGTCTCGGCCGAGATGGTCGCGGCCGGAAAGCCAGACCCCGAAGGCTACCTCCAGACCCTCCGCAAGCTTTCTGAAAAGCACAACCGCACGCTGCGCCCGCAGCACGTGGTGGTGATCGAGGACTCCCCCGCCGGAATCGAGGCCGCCCAGACTGCCGGCAACAGGACCCTCGCCGTGGCCACCTCGTATCCGCAAGACCGCCTGACGGCCGCCGACCGGGTCGTCGCCCGCCTCAGCGACATCACCCTGGCGGAAGTGGCGGCCCTGGCATCTTGAAGGGTGGCATGGCGACACGCGTTTTTGTTTTTCGCTGGCCTGCCTGCCGGCAGGCAGGTCGCCATGATCGCTGCAATCCCCATGGCGACCCGCTGCGCGTGTCGCCATGAAGATATGAAGAGAGGGCATCCTAGACCGTTGGTACATTGGTGTTGATCTCTGGCACCAACGACCAACGGGAAGGAGCCCTCTATGGCGACATATTACATCGGCGCAGACGTGGACAGCAAGATGACAGAACTGGCAGCCCTGGATCATCGCGGGGTGGTTCGCTGGCGTGAGCGGGTGCCCACGGCCATCCCCAAGCTGGTTGAGGTGTTAGAGGGCAAACCCGGCAGTAAGTGCATGGTGATCGAGGAGGGGCCAATGGCGGACTGGCTGTACCGCAACCTCAGAAGTCATGTGGCGCAATTCGTTGTCAGCGACCCTCGCCGTAACAAGTTGATCTGCTCAGACGGCGACAAGGATGATCGCATTGACGCGGGCAAGTTAGCGGACCTGTTGCGGGGCGGGTATCTTCGTCAAGTCCACCATCCAGACAGCCAGGATCGGGTCACCTTGAAGCAATGGGTCGGCCTGTACCATGATCGCGTTCGTGAGGCGGTGCGTCAGATCAACAAGATCCGGGCCCGCTGTCGGATGTATGGTGTCCGTCCCCCGCGGGGAGTTCTTCGCAACGCGGCGGCGCGAGCGGTGTGGCTGCGGGAGTTGTCCAAGCATCCGCTGGGGGGCCAACTGGCGATGTTGTTCCCAGGCTTGGACGTGGTGCGTAAGCAGGTGCGTCAGGCTTTGGGGCAGATGTCGCGTCTGTCCAGGGGCGAGGGGATCGTCGGCTACTGGCAGGCGCTTGCTGGGGTCGGGCCGGTTCGTGCGATCACGCTGTTGGCCTACCTCGATACGCCCTGGCGGTTCGGTTCGCCCAAGCGGCTGTGGAAATATTGCGGGGTGGGTCTTGTCCGCAAAACCAGCGGCAGCGATCGCCAAGGCCGTCCCAAACCGGGGCAGATTCAGATGGCATGGGCGGTGAACCGCCGGCTCAAGGATGCGGTCATGGGATCGGCCGCCAGTGCCATTGCAGCGGGGGGAAACGTCTTTGCCGATAGTTATCATGGATGGGTTCGACAGGGTATGAGTGTCGGTAATGCCCGGCACGCCGTGGCTCGCAAGATGCTGACGGTGATGTGGGGCATGTGGAAAACGAACAGCCAATTCCGGGCTGACCAGGTTCGTGGCGTATGAAGACAGCAACGCCAGGTGGTTCAGGGAAAGAACATGATTGCAACGGGCCATCGTCCCCGCCGGAGCTCCTTGGGTGGCATTGGGCCCTGGAGGAATCCAGGAGTTCGCTTAGCCATGAATGGGCCCGGCGGGGCTTGCTACGCCCGAATGATCTCCATGGGCCCGGCGGCGGCGTGGCCGTCGCTTCGGAGCTCGCGATAGGTGCTTGGCGACGTCCCTGGTGATGATCGTCCCTGGTGAATTGAGATCGTTCACCCCTCTGACCCCTGAGCCGCCCGTGGTGGTGCTGACCTGAGGCGCCGGGGAACTGGCCAGAATGGTTGGCTTTGTGCGAAGGTGGATGCCCTCGAAGTCACCCATTCGAAGGGCCGGGAAGGAACTGTGTTGACTTCTCGCTCTTCATAGGTGCCACCCGGTTCGTTAGCCCAACTTCCGCAGTTGGCGACGTAAGTGCTTTATTATCAAGGGCAGCGCCCTGAAAGTCTTCACTACATCGCTACGAAGCAGTCAGCGGCGGGGGCATGATCTTCATCCTCGACGGCAGG
>JBDKTA010000018.1 GCA_039680605.1 Planctomycetaceae bacterium
ACGAACAGGCGCAGGGCATCGAGCAGGTCAATACCGCCGTCGGCCAGATGGACACCATCACCCAGCAGAACGCCGCCACGGCCGAAGAGTCGGCGTCGGCGTCCGAAGAGCTGTCGGCCCAGGCCGAAGAGCTGACCAAGATGGTCGGCGAACTCCTGGCGATGGTGGGCGGATCGAGCAAGGTGGCCGCCGCGGCCGCGACGCCGCACTTTGCCCACGGCCACAAGGCCCCGGCGACGGCCCACAAGGCCGCCCCGGCAACCGCCCACGCAGGCGCCCCTGCGGCGACGGGCTGGAAGAACACCAAGTCGCATGAAGGCGTGACGATTCCGATGGAATCGGACGCCGAAGCGGCGAAGTTCTAGAACGCGTCCGCCCGGACCGGGGGCGCCCCGCGTGGGGCGCCCCCCGCCCGGCGGACTACCGCAAACACACTGCTTGAGATGCAGGAGACCAGACGTGTTCAAAAACATGAAACTCGGAAACAAGATCATCGCAGGTTTTGTCTCACTGTTGCTGATCGCGGCGCTACTGGGTGGCCTGGCATCCTGGCGGATGTGGAACGCCGAAGGCCAGTCCACCAAACTCTCCAGCGAGTACGTTCCGGAAGTGACCTTGGCTACCGAGGTGGAACGCAATTCGCTGCTGACAATGTATGAAGTTCGCGGCTATGGCTTGACGGAAGAGGAAGCCTACCTCACCCGCGGCAGGAAGCACCTCGCTGATGTGCAGAGCAGCCTGAAAGACTGCGAGAACCTGGCAGACAAATCCACCGGCCTGGTCAAGCTCAAAGAAGCCGTCGGCAAAGTGCGCGGCAAGGTCAATGAGTACGACAAGCTCGTGGGGGAAACCGTCACTCGCAACACCGCCATCGCGAAGGATCGCCACGATCTGGATGCGACCGCAGCGGAATACATGACGAACTGCAATGAGTTCCTCACTCATCAAAATCGACTGATGATTCAGGAACTTGGTGGCCAGGCCGAGGCTGATTCCTCGCACAGCGCCCTGGCCGCACATAACACCCCTGCCGCCGGACATGGCAGCAGCCATGACTCCCCACAGAAGAAAGTGTCTGCCGCTGGGGTAACCGTTGCCGCGTGCCCGCAGGGCCAGCAGGTCCTGGCCGATCTGAAGGAAGGCAACGCACGGTTCGTTCATGGCACATCGACCCGAAGCAACCTGGACGGCCAGCGCCGCGACGAGACGGCGACAAAGGGGCAGAAGCCACGCGCGACCATTCTCGCGTGCTCGGATTCCCGAGTACCGGTCGAAGCCATCTTCGACAAGGGTGTGGGCGATTTGTTTCTGATTCGCGTCGCGGGCAACATCTGCGGCCAGCACGAGCTGGGATCGATCGAGTATGGCGTGGACCATCTTGAAACGCCGCTGCTGATCATCCTGGGTCACAGCGGTTGCGGAGCCGTCACCGCCGCGGCGACGTCTGCGACCGTTCATGGAAGCATTCCTTCGCTGATTGATGAAATTGCTCCGGCCCTGGAGCGGTGCAGGCATCATCAGCCCCAGCCCACAGGTGGGGCGTTGATCAGCGCGTGCATCGATGAGAACGTGTGGGTGGCGGTAGAACGCACGCTGACGCGCAGCGCAGCTATCCGCCAGAGAGTTAAAGAAGGCAAGGTTCTGGTTGTCGGGGCGAATTACGATCTGGCCCAGGGCACCATACGCTGGATGGGGCCGCATCCCCGGCAGAACGAATTGCTGGCGGCCGCTCTGGACGCGCCGACGCATGGTCCGGCGACGGCGACGCACGCAGCACCGACGGGCTCAGCCCAGCAGCTTGAACGTCTTCGCAAGATCACGCTGGTCAACGACATCATCGACCTGGGCAGCGCCGCGCGGATTGCATGCTTCAAGTCGCAGGCGCTGCGCCAACCGGACTTGATCAAGAACGCCGACAAGAACTTCCCGCAGATCGCCGAAAAGCTCAAGTCGCTGCGCGACATCACGCGATTGAAGGAAGACCTCGACCGCATTGACAAGGTCGAGCACGATGCCAACAAGTATCGCGCCGCCATGAACAACCTGTTGGCCAACTGGCTGGCTCTGCAGGACGTCGCCTCGCGACGCGGAGAAGTGGCCGAAAACGTGCTCTCAGAAGCACAGGAAACCGCCAAAGCGGGACTGACCCAGGCCACCACCATTGCCAATGAAACGACATCTTCATTGTCCACAGCGGCGATGGTCGTAGTCATTGGCCTGTGCGTGGCGATGATAGTCGGCGTGGCCCTGGCGCTGGGCATCACCCGCAGCATCACCGGCCCGATCAACCGCGTTATCGCCGGACTCTCCAGCGGCGCTGAGCAGACCAGTTCGGCCGCCGGACAGGTCTCGGCCGCCAGCCAGTCTCTGGCCCAGGGCTCCAGC
>JBDKTA010000019.1 GCA_039680605.1 Planctomycetaceae bacterium
AAACCCGTGATACAGTAACGAAGTGGACACGTGTTGTTCTCCTTCTGAAGTCGTTCACAACTCCAGAAAGAACACTCGTGTCCACGTTTTTTCAACCCCTGCGCACGCTCATTCCGGATGAACCGGAAATCCCCGCAGCCGACGACCCAGCAACTCCGCGATTTCTACAGGATCGCGGCGCCACAGTTACGATACCCGATCCTCTGGTTCGACCCGCCAGACCTGCATGCGATCGCGGAAGCATTTTCCACAGTCATTCAGGGCGAGAAATTAACCTGTTACGCCTGCGCCGCTCTGCGAAACCACGCGCATCTGCTGGTCCGCAAGCATCGCCTGAAATACGAGGAGATCGCCCACCGCCTCAAAACCGCCAGCGCCGACGTGCTTCGCAGGCGAAAAGACGCCGCCCTCACGCACCCGATCTGGAGTGCCGAGTCCTGCTCGGTCTACAAGGACAGCGTCGAGTCGATGCGAACCTGTATCCGCTACATCGACTCAAACCCGCCCAAGCACCACCTCCCGGCGCAACAATGGGAATTTGTGACGCCCTATGACGATTGGCCTTTTCATAGAAGCAGATAAAGTTGATTCCATTATCATCGTCGGCGCCATATGCTGACGGCGACAACATTGAAGGGGACAACGATGAAATCATGTGGATACGCGATATCGCTGGGGATCATGGCGGTGCTGTGTCTCTCGTGCGATCACGATGATTACCTAATCACAATGGAGGCCAGGGACGACTCCATGCATCGCCAGATTACCGGATGGACGCAGCATTCGACAGGTGCCGCATCACCCCAGTCGCAACTGGCGCCAGGCAAGTTGCGGTCGTTGGAGAACGCTTACTCAACCCGCCTGAGCAAACCCGGCGAGGTCCGTCAGACTTTTGCGGGGGCTTTCTCGGGGAAACTTCCGGGCGAGTTGGATGGGGCAGGCGAATATCGCACTTTTCGCACGCAGATGGGCAGCGTCACTCTCTACGTCGAGCGTTTCAAAGGAGGGGATGACCTGGGCGAACATATGGCGGGTCTGCTCAAGTCCGCTGACGCCATCGCGGAAATATTGAAAGGGTGGTTCAGCGAACACCTGGGGAAGGAAAAGGAGTTCCCCAAGCTCAAGGATTTCCTAGACCAGAATCTGCGCAAAGACATCAAGAACCTTGCGAATCTACCTGTTCATGTCCGACAACGGCCTGGTGACCGACAACGCCAACAAGCGGGAAATCGTCGCCCGAGTGGCTTTGTACCTCATGGAACACGGGTATGTCGCCGCAGATGACGCGCCGAAGATAGCACGAATCGCGTTGGATCCTTCTCTCGATGAAGAATCCAAAGCCAACCAGGCGATGGCCCTGTGCCGCACGTTCATTGCCTCCAGGATGGGCATCGACCCCGCCGACAAGCGACTGCGTTTCCTGGCCGATGCCCGGGCGACAGCGAAATCTTTTGAGGAATATCGCCGCAAAGAACAAGAAAACGAGGGAGTCTCTTCCTCCCGACCTGTCAGCAGCTCTCAATCTTCTGCCAACGATGGCGCCTTGCTGAGCGGACTGCTTTTATGCTTTCCGTTCGAGGCATTCGCAGGCAGTTCCCCTTTTCTCAGTCTGGCCGACAGTGCTTCCTTGTCCATCAGCCTGAAACTGCCTCAAGAGCCGCTGCTGAGCAATGGTAAGTGGGAAAAAAGTTCCAGCGCGGTCCGATGGAGTTTCCCGCCGGGGAATCGCCCCCTTGCCACAATCTGCTATGCAACATGGTGCAAAGTGGATGCAAAGTTCCAGAAGGATCACTTTGGCAAGGTAGTTCTCGATGGTCTGGCTCTGGTGAGATATTGCCTCTGGCGCGGCGGCCTGACCGCGGCCGAAGGCCGCCAGTGGGATGATTTTCTCAATTCTGTCAAGCCTGACAGTGCAAAGAGGCAACTCGAAGCTTTTCTGACGGCACATCGCTTGCCAACCACCCAACCCGCCCGGACTGAGCCTTCTTCGACGGACCCTGAGCAGCCGCCGTCGTATTTGGGCCAGGGCGCGGACATGATTCTGCCCTTGGAAAGCCAATAACAAGGTTTACCCGCGAACGATCTTGCGAATCTTGCGCATCCAGCGGGCTGTCGCCGGGGCGATGCTGCCGTCCATCAGGCAGCCCAGGTTCAGCGTCACCGCGCCGCCGCGCTGGACGCAGTGTTTGATATGCCCGCCGAACATCTCCGCTTCCCAAATCGGGTTATCCACGATCTTGCCGTTTTCGATCTTTCCACAGCCCCAGTTGCAGTCGGGGCTGTAAAGGGCGTGGTAGAGCAACCCATTTCCAGCACCGGCGGAGAAGAGAGCGCTGTCGCTCACGTCGTGGTAATGCTTGCGGTCGGGCGCGGCGGCGAGGGTCTGGAACACCTCGCCGGCCCAGAAATCCTGCGCCTGCGTCGGCACCGGGAACGCCCAGTGATTGAACGCGATCATGCGGCCGTCGAATCCGGTCCGCGCGGCCTTGAGGATCGTGTGGATGTCCAGGTGCCCCCACTTGATGTAGGGCTGATAGAACGAGTCGAGCCAGTACGCCGCGAGGTGCGGGCCGTAGTGCGATCCGACTTCCTCAAACATCCGGCAGCACAGGTCGACGTATTTTTTCATGCTCCGGCACGTTGACAGCGAGGCGAAGGTGGGGCAGTTGAGGTAGGCGCACATCCGCATGCTTCGCCGCTCGAGCTCGTAGCTCATCTCGGCCAGCAGGTCGCGCCGCGTCGTCGACCCGGGGTGGATCTTCTCCCAGAACTCCAGCGGGGCCGGGAAGTGCGGTTCGCCATGGTTGGCGGTGATGAAGACATACCGAGCGCCGGTGTCCTCGATCATGTCGGCCCAGCGTTTGACGTCGAAATCGTTCACCATCTGCTGATACAGTTTGGTGCGTCCCTTCAGGTCGCTGCGGCCGGGCTGCCAGTGGAACATCAGCCCGTACCCAAGCTGCGAGAACCACGCCGGGCTGGGCCGCTCGGCCAGGGCGGCGGCCTCGCGTGCGGCCAGGGCCTTTTGCGCCCGCACCGGCGTCAGCTCGATCGAGGAGACGTTGAGCGACTTGGGTTTTTTGCCCGTCGTTGCATGGACGCTGATCGTGACGGGCCCTTCGCGCAGCCGCAGCGTACCCGGGAGCGTCACGCGCTCGAAGTTGTAGTCGCGCTTATCCTCGCCCGTCCAGACCCCCCAGGTCTTGCCGATGGCCGCGGCGACCTCGCTTTTGCCTGCCGACACTCGCACCGCCGCCGGTTTGCCCGGCACCGAGCAGCACAGCGCCACCTGGTACTCGCCTGCCGCCTGAACGTCGGCCGCCAGATCTACCGACGCCTGCCCCTTCCACATGGCATACAGGTCGAAGTAGTACATCTCGGCTTCGCCGGTGAGGGCGGTCTTGTTGCGGATGTACAGGTGCGAGGTTTCGTCGGGGCGTATCGTGATTCGGTCGGCTCGAATGTTTCGCATGGGCCCATTGTCAATTTCCAGTTTCCGATATGCAATTTCCAATTGGAATCTGCGATCCGCAATCCGCAATCCGCAATCCGCAATCGTTCAGCGCGTGTTAAAAGGTGCATGAGAGCACGAGCGACCTACAGCGTCACAGTGGCCTTGGCTGCAATCCTGCTGGCTTCGGCGGTCTGGGCGTTTCCGCCTGAAAAGTCGTACGACCCGCGCCCGCTGTCTGCCGAGGCTGAAAAAAAGCTCACGACTGACAAGTTCTCGTTCGTGGTCTTCGGCGACACAAAGAACTCCAAGCACTTCCCCGGCGTGGTCAAACTGGCCGATAGCCTGGCCCCGACGTTCGCCCTGACCACCGGCGACATGGTCAAGTCCGGCCACGCGAGCCTGTATGATGACCTGGAGCGCACGGCCGGGCCGTTCATGCGCAAGTATCCCACGTGGCCGTGCGTGGGCAACCATGAACTGGCCACGGCGGAGGGCTGGGGGATGTACAAGGCCTTCCACGGCATCACGGCGTGGGACTACAGCTTCGACTTCCGCAACGCGCGGTTCATCCAGATCGGGGCTCCCAACGTCTGGGAAAAGCCCAACAAGATGAAATGGCTTGAAGAGCAGCTCGCCGAGGGCAAGAAGGCCGGGCGGCACCTGTTCATCTGGCAGCACCAGCCGCTCTACAGCGTCGGGCAGAAGCGCCCGCGCGAGGTGCCGGGCCAGCCCAACGACTTCACCCGCCTCTGCGACAAATACGGCGTGATCGCCGTCTTCGCCGGCCACGAGCACACCTACTACCGCACCTTCCGCGATAACGTCAGCTATATCACGCAGGCCCTGGCTGGAGCGCAGATCTACTACCTCAACCGCCGCGGCGAGGCCGTCGACGGCGACGTGTACTACGGCGCCCGCGGTAAGGAGTTCGGCGACACCATGCTCGTCCGCAACGGCGTGGAGAAGATTTACGCCAAGCCCCAGTTCATGGTCACGCAGATCTTCATCGACGGTGCGAAGATCAGCGGCAAGACTCTGGCTGTCGGCGGCGAAGTCATGGACGAGTTCACCCTGCTACCCCGTCCGACCACGCGGCCCTCCACGCGGCCGGCGACGCAGCCAAAAACAGATCCTGGATCCTAGGTCCCCAGATCTTTGGGAAAACGATCCTTGAGTTTCACGGGCATCTTGCCCGCGGGCGGGCAGAAGTCCCCAGCTTCTAACTCCGAACTGTCGCCTGGCGTTTGTGCTATAGTGGGCGCTCGAAATGGCAAAAGATCGTCTAAAAGGCATTGAGATCATTTACGAGGATCGCGATATCCTTGTTATCGACAAGCCGCCCAAGCTTCTTACGATCGCGTCGGCCACCGAAAGGGAGAAGACCGCCTACCATATTCTCACGGATTATGTCCGTAAGGGCTGCGCCAGGTCGCCCAGGCGCATCTTCGTCGTACACCGGCTCGACCGGGACACCTCCGGCATCGTGATCTTCGCCAAGACTCCTGCCGCCAAGAACTGCCTGCAGGACCAGTGGGACAAGACGGAGAAGCGATATCTGGCTGTCGTTTACGGCCAGCTGCCGGAGAAATCCGGGGTCATCACGTCGTACCTGGCCGAAAATGCGGCGCACGTTGTCTACAGCACGCAAAACGCATCGATCGGAAAGCTTTCCACCACCGTCTTCAGGGTCCTGAAGGAGACCCGAGACTTCAGCGCGCTGGAGATCGATCTGGCCACCGGCAGAAAGAATCAGATCCGCGTGCATCTGGCCGAAAAGGGCCACCCGGTGGTGGGCGACGCCAAGTATGGCAGGAAGAGCCGGATGCACAAACGCATGGCCCTTCACGCGCGGTCGATATCTTTCCTGCACCCCGGCAGCGGCAAGAGGATTGTGCTTGAGGCAAAGATCCCAGCCTGTTTCGCCAGCCTAGTGGGAAACATAAGCCTGCCCCCCCTGGAGCCGACCCAGCGGATTGTACGGCCATGAGCGGCGGACGCTGGACGGGCGGGTTTTGTGCGAGCGTGTGTGGGGATCGGGTCTTGTTTATGTCTCGAACGGCTCGCCAGCCGACGTTCTTCGGCGACGGCGACTGCCGGCAGTATCTTGATCTGATGCAGCAGTGGACTCAGCATCAGGTGGCGATCTGCTCGTGGGAGGAGTACCTGCGAGATGACAAAGACGCGCAAACGCTTGCCCAGGCGCTGCATTGGGGCAAGAATACAGGCCGCTGGGGTCGGTGGGATTCGTCAAGAAGCTTGAGGCCGCCCTGGGCCGCCCCTGCTCTCCAACCCCGGCGGCCGGCCTTCAAAAGCCAAGAAGAAGAAATGAAGATCGCGAAGACCTAGGTCGACTGATATACACTTCGCATCCGTGCGGGAATCCTCCGATCTTTGTTCTGAAAATGCGAAGCCGGGGGCCGGGAAAGTTGTTCGACCTGGAAGTGGAACTGCGACTACCGCTTGATACCGGGACGGAATCGGTGTAAGAAACCGCACGCCCGAAACGTGACGGGTCGTGAAATCCTTCCAGCGAGGCTTTGATGAGCAACATCGGTTCCCAGCAGCGCGATTACGAACGGTGCCGCCAGGTACACCTGGATTTCCATACCTCCGAGCACATGCCGGCCGTCGGCAGCAGGTTCGACAAGAAGAACTGGCAGGAGGCCCTGCGGCTCGGGCGGGTGAACCTCATCAACATATTCGGCAAGTGCCATCACTCGTGGTGCTACTACCCGACGAAAGTCGGCCGCATGCACCCGACGCTCTCGCACGACCTGCTGGGCGCTCAGATCGAGGCCTGCCACGAGATCGACGTCAAAGTTTCGACGTACATCACCGTCGGCTGGTCGGCCAACGATGCGCTGGAGCACCCGGAATGGATCCATCGCAACGCCGACGGCTCGATCTGCGGGTACGACCCGGCCAAGGTCAAGATGGACGACCCCAAGCCGATCGTCAACTGGTCGCTGCTGTGCCCGGTGGGTCCGTACCACCACCAGGTGATGGCTCATGTCGAGGAAGTCTGCCGGATGTATCCCACCGACGGGATCTGGCTGGACATCTACTCGATGACCCACGCGTGCTACTGCGACGCCTGCCGCGCCGGCATGGCCGCCGCCGGCGTGGATGCTTCCAATGAAGCCGCCGCCATGACCTGGCGCATCGGCGCCCTGCTGGAGCATCAGGGCAAAGTCGCCGCCCTGGTCGAGCAACTCAGGCCCGGCGCGACGATCTACTTCAACGGCACGACGCCCACGAGCATGAATGGGCTCTACAAGCACGCGATCTACCGGCACAACTCCAAGAACGACTTGGAAGACCTGCCCACCACCTGGGGCGGGTACAACAAGTTCCCGCTGCGGGCGAGGCTCTTCCACAACGTCGGCCGCCCCGTCGTGGCGATGAGCGGCAAGTTCCACACGATGTGGGGCGAGTTCGGCGGCTTCAAGCACCGCGACGCGATGAAGTACGAGGCCGCCTGCATGATCGCCAACGGCGCGCGGTGCAACTTCGGCGACCAGATGCACCCCGACGGCCACATGGACCTGTCCACCTACGCCAACATCGGCCACGCGTTCGAGTATATCGAGAAGATCGAGCCCTACGGCGTGCCGGGCGTTCCCGTCTCGAATCTGGCGCTGCTGCACAGCGAAAACGGCGAGGTCGACGAGGGCGCCGCGTCGATGCTGCTGGAGACGCAGACCGAGTTTGAGATGCTCCGCCCCGGCGCGAAGATCGACGAGCGCATCGACGTGCTGGTGATACCCGGCAGTCCCTGCATGGATGACGTCGCCGCGGCAATCGTCAATGCCTTCCTCGCCCGCGGTGGCAAGGTGCTGGCGATGGGCGCCGGCGCGCTCGACGCCTCGCGCAGCAAGTGCCTGCTGGACGTCGGGGCCGAATATCAGGGCGCAGCCGCCTACGCCAACGACTATACCCAGGCCGCTGCGGCGGTGGGGGAGGATCTGCCAGAAACGCCGTTCCTGAATTACGAAGCAGCCCTGAGATTCGCCCCGGCCGCGGGTACGCAGGTGCTGGCGGCGATCTACGAACCGTATTTCGACCGCACGTACGCCAAGTATTGCTCGCACCAGAACACGCCCAACCGCACGGAGCCGGCCGCCCACCCAGCCGCCTTCCGCAAGGGCAACGTGATCGTCACCGCGCACGACCTGGGCACGATGTACCACCGCCACGGCGCCAGGGTGCATCGCCAGCTCTTCCTCAATTGCCTGAAAGCGCTGTACACCCAGCCGATGCTCGAGACGACCATGCCCAGCGCCGGCCGCGCGACCCTGATCCACCAACCCTGCGACAATCGCTACGTCGCGCACCTGACGTACGCGACCCCAATGAAGCGAGGCCGCTGCGAGATCATCGAAGACATTGTCCCCCTGACCAACATCCCCCTGACCGTCCGCCTGCCGAAAAAGATCAAGCGCGTCTACGCTATTCCGTCCATGCAACCGCTTGCAGCGACGCCGGCGGGCGAAGCCATCAGCTTGACGATCCCCAGATTCGAGTGCCACACAGCGGTTGTTTTTGAGTATTGAAGGAAATAAGAGCCGTCCCGTGCCACTCTGCGGTAATTGTCTCTCTCTGCATCACGCTTCCAGGCGGGCCAGGAGTTGGCTGCAGCGCAAGACGCGGGCGGGGTCTATGCTGATCCCCAAGGGGTGGGTGGGCGTTGGGGCGGGCAGAGGTTTGAGTTTGCCCGCGTAGCCAAATCGCAGCGAGCGGGGGGTGAGATCTTCTTTCACCAGCAGGCGGCCGTAGTTGCCTTCAATGAACCGCGCGGGAGGGGCGTACTGCAGCAGGCGGCGCTGGGCGGCAGAGAGAATGCTGCTCTCGCCAACCATGGCGCCGCAGATCCAGGTGACGCCGGCGGCGGCTGCCCGATGGGCCAGCAGCAGCGAGTTGACGAGGCCGCCGTTCTTGCTCAGGCGGATATTCCACCAGATCTTCTGTGGTTCGGTCAGCAGCGTGTTGGCGTCGTCTTTCGTCAGCAGGGCTTCGTCGGCGATCAGCGGCAGCGAGCATTTGCGGGCGAGTTCGACAAACGCTGCCGCCGGGATGTATGCAGGCTGTTCGACGGCGCAGATGCCGAGGGCTTTGAGTTCTTCGACGCGTGCGGGCGTTTCGTCAATGTTCCAACCGCCGTTGACGTCCACGCGCAGGGTGCAGCCTCCGGCGTGGATATCCCGTCCGATCAGGCGCAGCACGGCAGCAAGGTTCTGGCGGTCGAGGTCGTCGCCCAGTCCGAGCTTGAGCTTGAAGTCGCGCAGTCCGGCCAGGCGCATCAGGCGGGTGCGTTTGGCGGTCTTGGCGACGTTGCGGCTGCCCAGAACTCCCGAGACTCGCGACTCGATAGTTCGGCGCAGCGGCGGCAGGCCGGTTGCGCCTTGGATGCGTCGCAGGCACGCCAGGTCCATCGCGCAGGCAGCGGCATTGATGCAGCGTCCGGAGGGGTCGGTTAAGGGCATGGCGAGATCAGGCAAACCATCGTTAGCGGCGGGGCTTGCCCCGCGCGTTTTAGGGTCTGGGGCACAACCCGTCGAGCAAGCTCGACCGCTAACGAAGGGTGGAGCATCTTGATCTGTAAGGGGCTTATCTGCCACATGCGGCCAGAGGATGTTTTCCAGGTCGGCGGCGACGGATTCGAGAGTTTCGCCGGTGACGTAGGGGCGGGGGAGGGTCTGGCCCCATCCGGCCAGACCGTCGGAGAATTCGACGCGAACGACGATAGACTCGGCGACGTCGCGCGTGGCGGCGGCGTGCTCGAAGGTGCGCATCGCCGCGGCGGACCGATAGATGAACAGGCGCTGCGGTCTGAACGTGGTCGTATTCAAGAGGTTGTGGGACCGGCGTCGCCCGAGGGCGATGAGGCCACAGGGGAGTTCTGGGCGGCCCGCATGCGGAGCTGTCCGAGCTTGTCTCGCACTTCCTGGGCCATGCGGCTGTTGGGATAGCTGCGGATGATTTCTTCGCCGACGGAGACGGCTTCGGCCCACTGCTGTTCGCTGACGCGGATGGCGAACTGGACGCCGAGGTTATGGAGTTTTGCGCGGAAGACGCCGCGGGCGCTTTCGCGCAGGGCGCCGGCTTCCTGGGGCGAGAGGTACTTGTCCAGTTCGGTCAGGAGCTGGATGCCCGCGTCGACGTCATTCTTACGGGTGGCTTCACCGTAGGCCTGAAGCAGTTCGCTCTTGCGTTTCTGGCGCGCCTGCTCGACGTGCCCGACCAGGGCGGCGATCTTGGGGTTGTCGGGGAAGAGGTTCTGGAGGCGCCGTGTTTCGCGCGTGGCCCGCGTCCAGTCGAAGCGGGCGATGATGCTCATCACGCGCCGCACGGCGGTGTCGATTTTCTCATCGAGCGAGGCCTTGCGGTTGGACTCCATTTCCTCTCGCAGGCGTGCGGCCTCGTCGGCGTAACCGAGCTTGGTCTCGATGGACTCCAGCAGCGACTGCGCCGAGCGGTAATCCTGGCGGATCAGGTCGGCGTGGATGGCTTCGCGGAAGGCCTCGACTTCGACCTCGTGGTACACCAGGCTCTTGGCCTGGTCGGAGAGCTTGCCCAGGTCGACCAGGGCATGCATCGAGTCCCTCTGGTCGGCGAAGATCGGCTCGATGTCCGCCAACCGGTCGGCCATCGCCGAAACGGCCTGTTCGTTGGAGACGACCACCTTGATCACGCCATACGTGGCGACGGTCCAGATGGCGGCCGCGATGGCGCAGATGATCACGCCGACGGGAACCAGGGCCTGGGCGAAGCGACCGTGATAGAGCGCGACAACCGCCAGCACTGCCGCCGCCAGCACGGCCAGCGCCAGTGCGCCAAGGGTGATCCAAAGGGCGGTTCGCGTGATTTTGACAACCCAATCGAACTGTCCGCTCTTATCGGCCATACCGTTATCCTTTCCTAATCCGGCCATCGCAGGGGACGGACGACATGCCAACGAAAGCACTGTAGCTTCCGCCGGCCTGTAAGTCAAATAGCAGCTCTCGGCTAACCGCTTTCGGCCGTCAGCTTAAAAACTTACCACAGAGGCACAGAGGGCTCAGAGGAAGAAGCATGAGCTGGAACGTCCGTTTTTGTTTCTTCCTCAGCGATCTCTGTGCCTCTGTGGTAATTCTCTTTGTGAAAGCTGGTAGCTGACAGCTTCCCACTGTAGCTATCGGCTGTCAGTATGCGTTAGGATAAGGCTATGCCCCGCGAACAGATGACCGACAAGCAGGTGTCCGCTTATCTGCAGATGGACCTGCGCGAGGTTCAGAAGCTCGCCTCGCGCGGGGTCATTCCCTGCCGCAAGAGCGGGCAGCGCCTGGTGTTCGTCAAGGGCGAGATCGACCACTGGGTCGAGCAGCGCCTCCACGAGATGGACCGCCGCCGCCTGCGCGACATCGGCCGAGGCGTCAGCGCGCATCACGGGTTCGACCACGAGACCCTGCTGGCGGCGCCGATGATCCCCATCGGTGGCATCGCCGTGCCCATGCACGCGCGGACGCGGGAGTCGGTCCTGCGCCACCTGGTGGGCCTGGCGGGCGAACTGATCTACAACGCCGACCACGTCCTGGCCGAAATCCGCGCCCGCGAAGAAATCTGCTCGACGGCGATGATTCCCGGCGTCGCCCTGCCGCACCCGCGCCACCCGCTGGAGTACGACATCGCCGAGAGCTTCGTAACCGTCGGCCTCACGCACAGCGGCGTGCCCTTCGGGGCCGTCGACGGGTCGTTGACGCGACTGTACTTTCTGATCTGCTGCAAAGACGAGCGCACGCACCTGCACGTGCTGGCCCGCCTCAGCGCGATGCTGCATGACGGTAAATTCGTGCAGGATCTGCTCGAATGCCCCGACAGCGATACGATGCGAGCGATGCTGCTCGAGCGGGAGGAGGTCGTGCTTTCCGGTGCGTGAACAACAAGACGACAACCGACACCAGGACCAGGCCGTTTCGGTGTATGAACAACAAGATAACAACCGACGACGAGGACGAGGACGACGACGAGGACGATAAAATTTGGTCGGCGCTATTGCGTCCCGAAAGGACACTTGGGGTCTAGCCGGGGGCGAAGCCCCCGGAAAGCGCCTGATGTGCCACCCGCCCCAAAGGGGCGGGCGGGTTCTCATTGCTCTGACAACCTGTCGCCCCTCCGGGGCGCCGATTCCATGGGGGGCGTTTTCGGGGGGCTGCGCCCCCGGCTAAATCCCCAGAGCCTCTTCGAGGCTCAAACGATCCAAAGATGCAGTAATGCGTACATAGGAACTCTTATGTCGTCCTTGTCGTCGGTTTCTTCTTTCCCAGCACGCGCCCATGCCATCTAACCGCACAAACTTGATCTTTGACGAAAGCTTTCTCGCCCGCTTGGGGCGGCTGAGGATGCTCGTCAAGACCCTCGCCCGCGGCGGCTCGGGTGGGCAGCAGCGAAGTCGCCAACTTGGCGATGGGCTCGAGTTCGCCGATCACCGTGCGTATGCCCGCGGCGACGACATGCGGTTCATCGACTGGCCGTACTACGCCCGCATGGAAAAGCTGCTGCTGCGGCTGTTTCACCAGCACCACGAGACGGACGTGGCGATCCTGCTCGACACCTCCGGTTCGATGGCTCCGTCGGGGCGGGAGGAGACCTTCTTCTACAGCCTGCGCGTGGCGGCGTGCCTGGCGTACGTGGCGATGACCAGCCTCAACCGCGTGACGATTTGGCCTTTCTCCGCCACCCTGGGCACTGAAATGAAAACCGCCCGCAACAGCGACCAGATCCTGCCTCTGCTGGAGTACCTGGCGGGCCTGGAATGCGGCGGCCACACGCACCTGCTGCGGTGCGTTCAGGAATACTGCCGGCGCGTTTCGCACCCGGCGGGGGTCTACATCATCAGCGACTTGCTCGACAGCCCGGCGGAGCTGTCCGACGCCCTGGCCTGCCTGCAGCAGCGCCCCGGCGAGAGCACGATCGTACACGTGCAGTCGCCAGAAGTCTCGCAACCCTCCTGGCGCGGTCCGCTGCTCTTGCGCGACGCGGAGAGCGCCCGGCCGATGACGGTGGATGTGAGCGATGAACTTGCGGCGGCTTACCGTCAGCGATGGCAGGCGTTCCAGGGCGGCTGCCAGCGCGTCGCCGCCGCCCGCGGCGCCACGTACATCGCCGCGCCGGTCGACGAGCCTTTCGAGCAGCTTATCCTTCTGACCCTCCGCAAGAGCGGGGTGTTGAACAGCAAATAGCAGACGGGCAAGAGTCGAGAAGAACGTTCAGACACATCTATTAGCGGCGGGGCTTGCCCCGCGCGTATCCGCGGGATCGACACCCGCGCCACCAGGCGTCGTTGCCCCCGCGGTTCTCAAAACGTTAGAATACCTGTTCTATGAAGAAGTGTCTCCCATGGTTGCTCATCGCAGTCTTGCCGATGGCGATGCTGTACCCGCTCTGGACGGATCCCGTCAGCGCGGGCGAAGACGACGTGATGTTCTTCTACCCCGCGCGCGTCATGGTCGGCCAGGCGCTGCGGGCGGGGCAGTGGCCGCTGACGGATCCGCTCGAAGGCACCGGCGCTCCGCTGATGGCTGATCCGCAGTCTGCCGTGCTGCATCCGGCGACGTGGTTGTTCGCGGTGCTCGAGGCGCCGCTGGCGTACAGCCTGTCGATCTTCATCGCCTTCGCGCTGGCCGGGGCGGGGGCGTATCTGTATCTGCGGACGCTCGCTCTGGCCCCGACGGCGAGCCTGTTCGGGGCCGTCGCGTTCATGTTCTGCGGGTTCATGGTCGGCCACCGCGTACACCTGTCGATGATCATGACCGCGGCCATGCTCGGCTGGATGCTCTGGTGCATCGAGCAGGCCGGTCCCAGGCCGCTGCGGGCGGCGCTGGTGGGGGCGCCGGTGATCTTCCTGGCGATCGCGGCGGGGCACTGGCCCACGCTCGTCCAGATGATGCTCGTCTGCGGGGCATATTTCCTGCTCCGTGCCAGGCCGTTTATCCGCGCGGCGACGGCGCTGCTTGCCGCCGGCGTAATGGCGATTCTGGCGGCCGCGCCGCAGATTGCGCAGACCCTGGCCGTGGCGCGCCAGAGTACGCGAACGGGCATTGGGTACCTGACCTTCGGCGAGAACAGCTTTTTCCCTCTTTCGGCTGTGATGGAATTCTTTCCGCTGATCTTCGGCACGCGCACGCCCAACGGCCTGTACAGTCAGCCGTGGTGGGGGCCCTGGCACCTATGCGAGACGCTGGGCTATGTCGGCCTGGCGACGCTGGTGTTGGCGGGGGCGTCGGTGTGGAAGCTTTACCGCAAGTCTTCGCCGCTGGCGGCGGCCCACGCTACCGCCAATCGGCTCGTGCGTGTCTGGACCTGGATCGGCCTGGGGGCGGCAGTTTGGATGCTGGGCTATTATCTGCCGACCTACCGCCTGGTGCATATGGTTCCAGGCCTGAGCCTGGTGCGCTGCCCGTCGCGCATGCTGCTGGCGGTGGACATGGCGCTGGCGACGCTGGCCGCAGTGGCGGTCAATCACGTCTGCGCTGCACGCATCCGGCGCGGCGCGAGCGTCTCGCCGGTGAGTCCCACGTCCGTCCAGGCCGTGGGGGAAGCACAGAAGAGCATGGGCGAGACGCCCATGCCACACAACAAGAGCATGGGCGAGACGCCCATGCCACACAACAAGAGCATGGGCGAGACGCCCATGCCACAGGGGAACACGGGCAAGATGCCCGTGCTACTCATGGGCGAGACGCCCATGCTACGGGCTATTCGCCGTGGCGCCACGTGGGTGCTCCCGGCTGTGATGCTCGGCGTGCTGGCGGTATTGGCGGGTCTGACCTTTGCGATGAGACTCTGGATGCCGCAGCGGCCTGACGGCATGGCGTTCATGGTTGGCTGGGCGGACGAGGCCGGCAAGTCGTTGCAGCCGGGCAGCCCGGCCATCTGGGTGCCCCTGGCGCTGACGGTCCTGACGATCCTGGTTGTGCGCGCCTGGCTGCTCCTGCCGCAGCGGCGGCAGCCTTTGCTCGTGGCGTTGCTACTGGCGGACTTGTTCTTCATCACGGCGTTTGTTGATGTTCCGGGCGGATCCAAGGCGCCAACAGAGCCTCCCGCCGCAGTATGGCTGCGAGAGCACGGCGACCTCGGGGGCTATCGCATCTGGTCGCTGGCGAGCGGCTATGCGGACCGTCCGGCGGAGTTGCTGCGGCCGCGGTGGGGGCAGCTCTACGGGTTTGCGACGATCAACTCCTACGGCCCGCTCAAGAGCCCGGTGCCGTCGCACGTGTTCGGATTTGGCCCCACCGGCGAGACGCCGGCCTGGAGAGAGTTGTTGGATGACAACTATCTCCTCAGCGCGTATGGCGTGAAGTACATCCTGGCGGCGGATCCGACCTTCCGGCGACATGTCGAGTCGGTGACGGTCGCACCGGCGACGGGCGTCGCGAAGCCGCAAGCGGAAATCCCTGGCGATAACTGGCAGCTCGACCGCGCGCGGCAGGAGGGCGGCGTCCTGACGCTGGAGTGCTCGAAGTGGGCTCCGGTGCCGCAGATTGCCCAAGCCGTGCAGGACGTGCCTTCCGGCAAGGGCACATATCGCCTTTCCTTCGATGCCCGCGCACCTTCCGGCGGGGCGGCGAATGTGCTGGGGGCAGAATTATCTGACCGGCGGACGATGACAGTGCCGGCAGAGCAGATTGGAGCCGACTGGCGGCATTTCGAGGCGACGCTCGAAAATTGCACGGACATCTTGCCCATGCAGGGGGGCGGGGAACACGACTGGGACGCCCGCGCTGCTTTGCGTCTATATTCGATGAGTGAGCGGCCTATCGAGGTGCGTAATATTTCACTGAGGGCGGGCGAGCGGTCGCGGCCGGTCAGCTGGGCGGGCTCGCCCCTGAAGCCCGGCGAGGCGGTCTATCGACTCGTGACGGAGGTGGCATCGCTTACCGGAGGACATCCGCCCGTAGCGATCTATGAGAACCGCTTCTGCCGCGATGCCGGCAAGATCCGCCTTGTTGACGCCGGGGAGGCCGAGGTCGAGGCGTTCCGGCATGGACGCGGGGTGATTGACGCGGACGGGAATATGCTCCTGCCGCGTCTGGGTCCGCCGTCGGGAGGCGAGATGACGTCGTCGGCGGCACGGGGGCCGGCCGCGGGTGCGGTTCTGTGGGTTGCGATGGCGTTTTCGGCGATCATAAAAAAATGGCGAACCGTGAAGCAGAAGAAGCCGTAACAGTTTTAAGCAAATGGGTTTGAAGGTCCACGCAGAAAATAAGGAGCTGTGAACAATGTCAAAAATGCATGGCAAATCTCGTGCGGTGATCGTATTGGTTCTGGCGGCAGTGGCGGCTGCCCTTGCGTACTACGTAGTGCCTGCGTATGTGAGCAAGATCGCCTATGCCGTCGAGAGTGGGCAGACGCAGGCCTTGCGAGACCAGCTTAAGCAACTCAGCCAGAACGACAAGCTCTCGCCGCTGTTTGTGGCGGTGGCCAAGGCGACCAGTCCTGCCGTGGTCGAGGTGCGCGTCACCAAGAAGATCACGATGGGCCAGATGCCCGATATGGAAAACATGCCCGAGTCGATGCAGGACTTTCTGCGCCGCTTCTTTGAACAGGAACCGGGCATGCCCTCGTCGCCGGGCGCGCCGGAGGCCAGACCCAATCAACCCCGGCAGCGGGAGTTTTTCTCTCGCGGGCTGGGCAGCGGCGTAATCGTCAATGCCAAGGAAGGGTACATCCTCACCAATAACCACGTCGTCAGCGGCGCCGATCAGGTCGAGGTGGTGCTGGCGAACCGGCAGACCGTCAAGACCGACTGGATCCGCACCGACCCGATGACGGACCTGGCCGTGATCAAGATCAGCGCCGCCAATCTCACCGACGCGCCTCTGGGCGACAGCGACACCATGCAGGTGGGCGACTGGGTCATGGCCATCGGCGCCCCGGAAGGCTTCCGCCAGACGGTGACGGCGGGGATCATTTCGGCCCTGGGCCGCACCACCGGGCAGCGCGGGTATGAGGACTATATCCAGACCGACGCGGCGATCAACCACGGCAACTCGGGCGGTCCGCTGGTGAACATGCGCGGCGAGATCATCGGCATCACGACGGCGATCATCTCGCGCACGGGTGTCAACGAGGGCATCGGCCTGGCCATTCCCAGCAAGACCGTCAAGAGCGTCATGACGCAGTTGATCGAGAAGGGCAAGGTCACGCGCGGGTACGTGGGCGTCTCGATTCAGAACGTCACGCCGCGCCTGGCCGAAAGCTTCAACCTGCCCAACGACAAGGGCGCCCTGGTGACGAAGATCGGTCCCGGCGGGCCCGCGGCTGCTGCGGGCATGAAGGAGCAGGATTTTATCGTCAAGGTCAACGGCGCCGACATCACCGACGTCAACACCTTGCGCAACGTCGTGGCCTCGCTGGAACCGGATAAGACCGTGCCGTTTGAAGTCTATCGCGACGGCAAGAAGATGACCCTCAACGTCAAGATCGCCGCCCAACCCAGCGACATGCTCGCCGCCATCACCGGCCGCAAGAGCGAGCAGGACCAGACGCCACAGGGTAAGCCGGCCGAACCGGTCACGGCCGAGCAGTTTGGCCTGACGGTGCGCCCGGTGACGCCGGAGATCGCCCGTGCGGCAGGCTACGCCAAGCCCGAGGAGGTCAAGGGCGTGGTCATCACCAACGTTCGCCAGGGCTCGCCGGCCTCCGACGAAGGGCTCCAGAGCGGGATGGTGATCACCGACGTCAACGGTAAGAGCGTGACGACGGCCAAAGAGTTCACCGATGCCACGTCCGACAAGAAGGGCGCGCGGATCCGGGCAATTACGCCCAACGGCGGCACGGCATACGTGTTCCTGACGCCAAGATAAGGGGCTAGGGGTAGGTCATAGGTCGTAGGGATCGGGTCTGGCCCGGCCCTATGGCCTACCCCCAATGGCCTGGCCGGCGTATAATACTTCGGTTTTGCAGCAGCTTCCGAATACTTGGGCGAAAGGAGCAACGGCATGTCGACGGTACACATCGGTGCGGCAGGAAAAGTCACGCGCCGCGATCAGGATCTCTTTTCATGGGTCGACAACGTCTTGACGACCACATATCACAAGTACGCCGCCGAGCGGGGATGGACGCCGTCGGTCAATCTGTACGAAGATTCGAGCGCCTATTTTGTGCTGGTGGATCTGGCGGGCGTGGACACAGCGGCGATCGACCTGAGCGTAGAGTCCGACCGACTGGTGCTCTCGGGCCAGCGGGAGATGCCCAACCCCCCCAGCAAGGAGAAACGCCTCCGCATGCACCTGATGGAGATCGACCATGGGCGATTTCAGCGGGCGCTGAAACTGCCGCCGGACGTCGATGCCGCCGAGATCACCGCCGGCTATCGACTGGGGTTTCTGACTATCCGCCTTCCTAAAAAGGGGTGAGTTGTGGCACGCGATAAAAGCAGAACAGAGATTACCGGCGATGACGACGCCGGAGCGGTTGTCGTTCCCGGCTCACGAAGCCCCGCCCAGGGCGAGGAAACCACCGTTTCCATCCCCAGCGAGGCGCCCGTGTTGGCCGTACGGAACCTGGTGCTCTTCCCCGGAACCGTCGTGCCGCTGTCGATTGGACGCGACAAGTCGCGACACCTGATCGAGAGCGTCCTGCCGGACCAGAAGGTCATCATCACCGTCTGCCAGAGAGATGCCAACGTCGAGGACCCGACGCCCGAGCAACTTTACCAGTTCGGCACGGCCGTCATGGTCCTCAAGCTGCTGCGCCTGGAGGAGAACACCCAGAGCATCATCGTGCAGGGTCTGACGCGAGTGCGAGTCGAGCAATGGCTGCAGACGCAGCCGTACTTCAAGGCCCGCGTCGCCGTGGCCAACGAACAGGCCGAGCAGTCTAACGAGATCGAGGCCCTGATGATCAACGCTCGCGACCTGGCGAGGCGCATCATCGAGTTGTCGCCCAACATTCCCGACGAAGCGGCCGTCGTGCTCAACAACATCGACACCGCCGGGGCGCTGAGCGACTTTCTGGCCACGAACCTCCAACTGGATGTGCCCGTCAAGCAGGAGATGCTCGAGGAGCTTTCGGTGGGGCGGCGGTTGCGGCGGGTCGTCAGCGAACTGCAGCACTACATCGAAGTGCTGCAACTGTCGCAGAAGATCCAGGACGACGTTAAAGCCAAGATCACCAAGAGCCAGCGCGAGATGTACCTGCAGGAACAGCTCAAGGCCATCCAGAACGAGCTGGGCCAGGGCGACGAACGCACCGTCGAGTTGGAAGACCTGCGCAAGAAGATCGACGCCGCCGGCATGCCCGAGGTGGTGCTCAAGGAAGCGGTGCGCGAGCTTGACCGGATGGAGAAGATCCCCAGCGCCTCGCCGGAATACCACGTCATCCGCACGTACCTCGACTGGATGATCGAACTGCCCTGGTCGGTCAGCAGCACCGACAAGCTCGAGATCGGCACGTCGCGCCGCATTCTCGACGAAGACCATTACGGCCTGGAAAAAATCAAACGCCGCATTCTCGAGTTCCTGGCCGTGCGCAAGCTGGCGCCCGAGACGCACGGGCCGATCCTGTGCTTCGTGGGCCCCCCCGGCGTGGGCAAGACATCGCTGGGCCAGTCCATCGCCCGCGCCATGGGGCGAAAGTTCATCCGCATGTCCCTGGGCGGAATGCACGACGAAGCGGAATTGCGCGGACACCGCCGCACCTACATCGGCGCCATGCCCGGACGCGTCGTGCAGGAGATTCGCAAGGCCGGCACCAACAATCCGGTCTTCATGCTCGACGAGTTGGACAAGGTCGGCGCCGACTTTCGAGGCGACCCCACCAGCGCCTTGCTGGAGGTGCTCGACCCAGCCCAGAACAACACTTTCCAGGACCACTACCTCAACGTGCCTTTCGATCTGTCCAAGACGCTGTTTATCGGTACGGCCAATTACATGGCCCCGGTGCCCCCGGCGCTGCGCGACCGCATGGAGGTCATCGAGCTGCCCGGATACACCCGAAGTGAGAAGCTCGAGATCGCCCGGCGATACCTCGTCAAGCGGCAGCTCGACGACAACGGCCTCAAGAGCGCCCAGGTCACCTGGCCGGACAAGGCGCTGCTGGAGATCATCGACAGCTATACCCGCGAAGCGGGCGTGCGCGAGCTGGAACGACAGATCGGCGCTGTCTGCCGGGCTGTGGCGGCGCTAGTGGCCGAAGGCAAAGAGCACGAGCGCCGCATCGACAGCAAGTTCATCGCCGAGACCCTGGGACCGCCGCGATTTGAAAACGAACTCGCCCAGCGCACCAGCGTGCCTGGCGTGGCCACCGGCTTGGCGTATACGCCTACCGGCGGCGAGATCATCTTCATTGAGGCGGCGGGATACCCCGGCAAGGGCAACCTCACCCTCACCGGGCAGATCGGCGACGTGATGAAGGAGTCGGCCCAAGCGGCGCTAAGCCTCATCAAGAGCCGCGCCGCCGACCTGCACGTGCCGCCGGCGAGCCTGGCCGAGACCGATATCCACGTGCATGTGCCCGCCGGCGCCGTGCCCAAGGACGGCCCCTCCGCCGGCGTGGCCATGTTCACCGCCCTGGCCAGCCTGCTGATGAACAAACCGGTCCGCCACGATGTGGCCATGACCGGCGAGATCACCCTGCGAGGGCTCGTCCTGCCCATCGGCGGCGTGAAGGAAAAAGTCCTCGCCGCAAAACGAGCCGGCATCAGTGTCATCGTCCTGCCCGAGCGAAATCACAAGGACCTTGTGGACGTCCCGGCCGACGCCCAGAAGGATCTCAAGTTCGTCTTCGTCAAGACCGTCGACGACGTGCTCAAAGCCGCCATGGATGTGGCCGCCGAGCCCGCCCCGCCCGTGCGGCGAAAGCACAAGAAACGAAAGTAGAATGGATCTGCGCATGGGCTGATCCAATAATCGACATTCGCAATGAGTTCAGCGTCAGGCCTGCCTGGAAGGCGGTCCGTCACAGCGAGACGAAGTTCGAGAGGATCTGCAAGCCCACCGCCTGGCTCTTCTCGGGGTGGAACTGCGTGGCGAAGATGTTGTCTTTCCAAACGGCCGAGACGAAGTCGTAGCCGTAGTCGGTGGTGGCGGCTACCACCGCGTCTTCCATCGGCACGACGTGGTAGCTGTGGGCGAAATATGCATAGGCGCCGTCGGCGATGCCGCGGAACAGAGGGCAATTGCCCCGCAGGCGCAACTGGTTCCAGCCCATGTGGGGCACGGCCAGCCGCCGACCGCCCAGTCCGTCCCAGTCGAACCGCACCACTTTGCCCGTCAGCAGGCCCAGGCCCGTGTGCTGGCCGAGTTCGTATGAAACGTTGAAAAGCATCTGCAGCCCCAGGCAAAAGCCCAGGTACGGCACGCCGCCGCGAACGGCCTGGACGATGGGCTCGACCAGCCCCTGTCGGCGGAGCTGTTCGATGGCGTCGCCGAAGGCCGCCACGCCCGGCAGGACGATCTTCGATGCCCCGAGCAATTCTCCCGCCGTGCGCACCAGCCGCGCGTCGCCGCCGGCGCGCTGCAAGGCCTTGTGTACGCTGGCGAGATTGCCCATGCCATAATCTATCACTGCGATCATGCGTATTGTTTTACCACAGCGGGCGCGAAAAAACTACGTTCCCAAGGCCACAGGCCATGATCAAGCAGGCTTGACGTTACTTGTTTTCCTTCGCCGCCAACTGCTTCATGAGCGTCTCTATTTCTGCCCGCAACCGTTCCCGCTCCTTGATCGATTCGGTTCGCTGTCTCTGCAGCTCATCTGTAAGCCTGGCGACATCTTCGTTCATGCGTTCCAGAGCCAGAGCAGAGTGCCGGGCCTGCATTTCCATGACCTTGATTCTCTTGTACTGTTCCTCACACGGAGATTGCAGAGCTTGCTGATTTGGGGCGTTCTCCTTGGGCTGGTTGTTGCAGCCGCACGCGCTAAGGAGAATGGCGCCAGCCATTGCCACTTTCAATGCACTCGACATTTGCAGTTCCTTCCCCGACAGTCTCTTCCCGGAACGGGAAAGACATGTCCATGAATGGCATAAATGGATAAAGGAAAGACATCCCGCTCGCCAGCCGGATATTTCACCGTGGAGATCTCGCAGAGACCGCAGATGCAGAAACTTATCGTTCGCTTCTCTGCGGTCTCCGCGGTCTCCGCGGGGCATGCAATTATTGGATGGCGATCTCGACGCGGCGGTTCTTGGCCTTGTCGTTCTTGCTCTTTTCCGGGCTGACCAGCGGGCGATCGAATCCGATGCCCTGGGTCTCGATGTCGCCGGCCGCAATGCCGTGGCTGACGAGGTACTGCTTTACGGCGTTGGCGCGGGCGGTGGAGAGTTCGTAGTTGTCTTTCCACTTGTTGCGGGACTTGTTGATCGGGTCGCCGTCGGAATGTCCGATGACCTGGATGCGGGCGCCGCGATGCTTGCTCTTGATCGTCGCGACGATCCGGTCGAGTTCGGCGCTCTTGGTCTGGGTGAGGCTGGCTTGTCCGGGTCCGAAAAGCACGTCGCCGGCCACTTCGCCGATGATCTGCCTGCCGCCGCGAGCGGGCCGGACGCGGGCCGGACCGCCGTCAACCGGTTCGCGGTATGTCCGGCCGGTAGTGTTGCCGCCGGCGGCGGTCTGCTGACCGATCATGCCTTCGAGCTCGATCGCCCGGGCGCGGGCGGCTTTGAGTTCGACTTCCTTGGCGTCCATGGCCTCGACGGCCTTGGCGTACTGCATGCGGGCTGTTTCAATTTCCTTGGTCAATTCGGTCTTCTGGCGCAGCAGTTCATCACGATCGCGGGTCAGGAAGGTGATCTGTTTGTCCTTGGCCTGGGGATCGCAGCCGAGGGCAATGAGGAATGCAAAGGCCGACACTACCGCCAGAGAAATCGTTCGCGCGCTCATCGAGGTATCCTTTCGTAAGTCGCCCGCTGTCCACGAGGGGCGAGAACACACTACAGAATCATCCCTGAGCCATCCGGTCAAGCAAAATGTGGCACGGGACGCGGGGCAAAAAAAAAGCCCGCATGCGAGAGTCTCGCCTGCGGGCTGGGTTGGGTCACGTAACGGAGCGGGGCCAGCCCGCCGCGTCAGGTTGCCTCAGCGGATGACCTTGATCTCCACGCGGCGGTTCTGCCGCTTTCCGGTGGGGCTGCTGTTGGAGGCCACGGGCTGGTCCGGGCCCACGCCCATGGTCTCGATGTCGGCGCTGACGCCGCGGCTGATGAGGTACTGCTTGACCGCCGCGGCGCGGGCATTCGACAGGTCATAGTTGCTGGCCCATTTGCTTTTCTTGATCGGGTCGCTATCGGTATGTCCGATGACCTGGATGCGGCTGGCGCCTCGCAGGCGCGAGACGATGCTGTCCAGTTCGCGGCTGCGCCCGGAGAGGGTGGCCTTTCCGGAGGCAAAGAGCACGTCGCCCTCGACGCTGGCCCTTTCTCCGACTTGCATCTGATCATCGCGGGGGCGTTCGCCGACTTGGCTTCCGCGGGCCTTGAGGGTTTCATTTTCAGTCTGGAGGCGTCGGGCCTCGGCCTGGGCGGCGGCGAGCTGGTCCTGGGCACCGCGGGCGGCGTCGGCCTGGGCCTGGAGTTCGGCCTGGCGGGCCTGGGCCTCGCTGAGCTGTTTGCTCAGTTCGTCTTTCTGTTGAGTCAGAAGCTGCTTGTCGCGGAACAGGGCCTTGATCTGGGCGTCCTTTTTATTTTCGCAACCGGCGGCGAGGGCGACGAAAAGCGATACGACGATGACGCTGATCATTTTTGCATGGCGCATGGCATTTTCCTTTCGTGATCCGGCTTTTCACGGGCCGGGGTCAATAGTCTATGCCGCGGTGGGGCTTTTTGTCAGATAAATCGACCACCGACCCCAGCGGCAAATTTTGCGCTAAGGATTGTACAGGGTCCGGGCGGGGCGATGCAAGAATTTCTGCATTTGGAATTGGCCCGCCCGGCCCGGGTATCCACAGCCACTTAACAGCTTATCAACAACGAATGCCCAAGCGGAGGGTAGGGGAAAGGTTAGAGGTTCCATCTAACCTCTCCCTCACCGTATCAGGCCTGTGGCGGGCCTGACCTACGGAGCAGCCGCACGGCGTGCCGCAGCAACCGCACCATCAGCACCATCACCACCCCGCCCACCGCTGAGAAAAAGACCAGCAGTAGCGTGTTGACGTCGACGGCAGGGCCGTATGCGGTGATGCGAGAAACATTTCCCCACTGCAGCAGCACGAACAGAATCGCCGCGGCCAGCACCAGCACGCTGATGCCCAGGTACACGTATCCTTTGATCGAGTTGATCGACCTCATGGGCTCTATCCTTTTCCGTTGATGACTACCCGACAAAAGCGCGGCCGTGGAACAGGCCGATGAACCAGTCATAGAACAGGATTACTACCAGCGTCGCCATGGCCAGCCAAGGTCCGTACGGCAGTTCGCGCTGGCGCCGTCCCAGCCAGAGTTTGGCTGCCCAGACCAGGGCGAACAGCGGGGCCACGAAGAACGCCAGCGTCGGCACGACCCACCCGCAGACCGCCCCGACCATAGCAAGGATATGCACGTCGCCCAGTCCCATCGCTTCTTTTCCGAAACCCAGTGTACCCAGGATGCGGATGCCCCAGACCAGCGCCCCGCCGACGAGGTATCCAAACAGCGCCGCCTGGAAGGCGCCGATCCGCGGGGCGAAGAACTGGCCGACGACGTCCCCGTCGGTCAGGCCCCGCCACCAGGCGCCGGCTTCGGGCACGCGCGTCACGACGAGATACGCCGCGGTCGCCAGGACGATGGCCGGACCCAGGAACAGCACCTCGCGGAGAACTTCTTTGCGCGGATTGACGCCGGCGCTCTTGGTGACGGCCACCGCCACGCGGGGCTGGCCCGGCGGCGGGGCGGGCGCGTCGGTGGCGTCGACGAAGGACGGTTGGATCAGCCCTCGCTTCTGGAGGATGATGGCCAGCACCAGCCCCAGAACCGCCGCCACAGACATCGCCCCCAGGGTCGCCGGCACGGGCGGCATGAAATTAGGGGTGGGGGGCTTGGCCGTGGCGGCGACGATCCCCACGATCGAGACGAACCAGCACACCTCCAGCGGCACGATCCAGCTTTCGATGTCGACCGCTGAGCAGACAAGCAGCCCGCCCAGCAGGACCGCATAGGCGGCGAACGTCGGCCAGCTATGCTGCACGCCGCGCAGCCCGTCGCGAATCTCCAGCACGTAGAAGCACAGGTACAGGCCCACCGCCAACGAGGCGGTCAGCGCCTCGATCATCAGGTACCGCGGCGAGATCGGTTCGTCGCAGAAGCGGCACTTGCCCCGCAGCAGCAGCCAACTGACGATCGGGACGTTGTCGTACCATCGGATGGCGCGGCCGCACTTGGGGCAGTGGCTGCCGGGAAAGACGATGCTCTCGCCGCGCGGGAGGCGGTAGATGACGACATTGAGAAAGCTGCCCACGCAAGCGGCCAGGGCAAACAGGAAAATGATCACGACTACATGCACCATCCGTGGGCTCCCTAAAGCTGGCGAAACTGCCCAGACAGTACCACTGCCGAAGGACGGATGCAACAGCCGACGAAGGAGAAGAAAACCGAAGAAGAAGATCCTAGAGCATCTAGCGATCATCTGTAGCGTATCCGCAGCTACGGAAGTAGCCTTGGCACTCCTCCGCGCTCACGGCCCTGAGAGCTTGGCCGATCACACCAATGAGTTCCTCCAACGTACGCCC
>JBDKTA010000020.1 GCA_039680605.1 Planctomycetaceae bacterium
AGCCGCCGGCGATTCACGTCAGCGCCGCCCGCCAGGAGCGCGCGTGGCTGTTCTCCGTGCGCGACAACGGCATCGGGATACGCCCCGAGGACCACGAGCGGATCTTCGCGATCTTCCAGCGCCTCGACGCGCACAGCCACACCGCCGCAGAGGGCACGGGCGTCGGCCTGGCCATCTGCAAGAAGATCGTCGACCATCACGGCGGGCGCATCTGGGTGCAGTCGCAGCCGGGCCAGGGCAGCACGTTCCTGTTCACCATCGCCGATCGCGACGGGTAAAACGCGATTGCGGATTTCGGATTTCGGATTGCGGATTACTCTTCGTGGGTCGCTATGGCTGTGCGCTGAGCCAAAGAAGTTGGGCCACAGAGACAGAGGCTGTTGCATAATTTATCCTTCATGCGTTTTGGCCCCAGAGGGGCCTTCGTGCTTAGCCCAGGGCGCAGGGCGAGCGAAGCGAGCCCAAGCCCTGGGAATGATGCGTAGATTCATCGAGCCCCGGAGGGGCGGCCGTGACGATGGCAGACCAACGCAGCCCCGCTGAAGCCGTGCGATAATCCGCTATTCACTTCGCCCTTGAGGGTGCTTTCCTATCATGTAAGAGAGCCCAAAGAGGGTGGATCATGGCAGACCGTTTAGAGGAGCCGGCCCGGCAGTTGGCGGACTCGATCGCTCATCTGGCCATCAGGGAACGCTCGGCGCTGTGGCGGTACAATGTCGCCGTGGTGAGCGCCGCGGCGGCGCTGGGGGCGAGATTTCTGTTCGAACCCTGGCTGGGCGGGCACGCCCCCTACGTGACGTACATGGTGGCGGTGGCCGCCACCGTGTGGCTGGCGGGGTTCTGGCCGGCGCTGCTGACGGCGGCGCTGGGAATCCCCGGGGCGATGATCTTTCTTAGGGATAGCCCCTACCCGTGGACTGCCCACATCATCGGCATGGCCATTTACGTGATGGCAATGGTGGCGATCGCGTCGCTGGGAAGAAGCATGCGCGTGGCGCGGGCCAAGGCGCAGGAGGCGGCCGACGAGGCGCGGCTCGGGCAGGAAGAAGCAGCCTTGGCCTGGCGGGAGTGGGAGCAGACTTTCGACACGATCCCGGACCTCATCGCGATCATCGACACCTCGCACAAAATCGTCAGGGCCAACCGGGCGATGGCCGCTCGCCTGAAGATCAACGCCTCCGCCTGTCCCGGCCTGGCGTGCCATCACGCCGTGCATGACTTGGACGCGCCGATCCAGAAGTGCCCGCACGCGCTGGCGATGGCCGACGGATGCGAGCACGTCGCCGAGGTGTACGAGGAACGCCTGGGCGGGCACTTCCTGATCAGTTGCACCCCGATGCGGGACGACGCCGGCCGCATGATCGGCACGGTCCACGTCGCTCGCGACATTACCGAGCGTATCGAGGCCGAAGAGGAGCTGCGCCGCAGCGAGTTGTTCTATCGCCAGACGCTCGAATCGATCCCGGGCATGGTCTTCACCACCCGCGCAGACGGCTACTGCGACTACCAGAGCCAGCAGTGGGTCGACTATACCGGCGTTCCGATGGATGAACACATGGGCAGCGGATGGAGCAAGCTGCTGCACCCCGACGATCAGCCTCGGGCCCTGCAGGCGTGGAACGATGCCGTGGCAGAGCGGGCGCCCTACGACCTGGAATATCGCGTGCGGCGCCACGACGGACAGTATGAATGGTTCCACGTCCGCGCCAGGCCCATCCGCGACCTTTCGGGGCGCGTCGTCCGGTGGTTCGGTGTGGTCACCAATGTCGAGCAGTTCCGGCGATCGCAGGCGGCGCTGCAGGAAAGCCGCCGGCACCTCCAGGCCCAGGCGGTGGAGCTGACCCGCTCGAACCAGGACCTTGAGGAGTTCGCCCACGTCGCCAGCCACGACCTCAAGGAGCCCCTGGGCGTCATGACGATGTACCTGGCGCTGCTGAGAAAGAAGCACGCCGCCGCTCTCGATGAAGAGGCCCGCCAGTTCATCGGTCATGCCGTCGACGCGGTGGGGCGGATGGGGCGGTTGATCAACGATCTGCTGGCGTACTCGCGCGTCGGGCGAAAGACCGAGGGCTTCACGCCCACCGACATGGAAGACGTGCTG
>JBDKTA010000021.1 GCA_039680605.1 Planctomycetaceae bacterium
AGACCGCTGAGAGTGCGCCGCTGTTCACCAGCATTCCAACGCCGCGGCAGATCCAGGAATTCCTGGACCAGTACGTCATCGGCCAGGACCACGCCAAGCGCGTGCTGTCCGTGTCGGTGCACAACCATTACAAGCGCCTGATGCATGCAGATACCGACGACGCCGAAGCCGTCGAGATCGACAAGTCCAACGTGCTGCTGATCGGCCCCACCGGCTCGGGCAAGACGCTGCTGGCCCGCACGCTGGCCCGCGTGCTGAACGTGCCCTTCGCCATCGGCGACGCCACCACGCTCACCGAGGCCGGCTACGTGGGCGAGGACGTGGAGAACCTGCTCCTCAAACTCCTCCACGCCGCCGATTTCGACATCGAGAGCGCCCAGCGGGGGATCATCTACATCGACGAGATCGACAAGATCGGCAAGACCAGCCAGAACGTTTCGATCACCCGCGACGTCAGCGGCGAGGGCGTGCAGCAGGCCCTGCTCAAGATGCTTGAGGGCACCGTCGCCAACATCCCGCCCCAGGGCGGGCGCAAGCACCCCGAGCAGCAGTACATCCAGATGGACACCACGCACATCCTGTTCATCTGCGGCGGAACGTTCACCGGATTGAGCGACATCATCAAGAAGCGCCTGGGGCGAAAGCTCATCGGCTTCGCCGGCGAAAGCCAGAGCGAAGACGCCGTCAAGGCCAACTCCGACGTGCTCGAACAGGTCCAGCCCGAAGACCTGGTACACTTCGGCATGATCCCCGAGATGATCGGGCGCCTGCCCTGCATCACGGCGCTGCGGCAACTCGACGAGGCGGCGCTGGTGACCATCCTCACCGAGCCCCGCAACGCCCTGATCAAGCAGTATCAGCAGTTGTTCCGCATGTCCGAGGCGTCGCTGGAGTTCCTGCCCGACGCGCTGGCGGCCATCGCCCGCAAGGCCATGGCCCGCGACGTCGGCGCCAGGGCGCTGCGCGGAGTGGTCGAGGACCTCATGCTCAACCTGATGTTCGACCTGCCCGACCAGGGCAACGCCGCCGACGGCGGCGAGTACGTCATCACCGGCGACATGGTCGACGGAACCGTCAAGCCCACGCTCTTCGCGGCCCGCAAGACGCCCAAGCCGAAGAAAGAAAGCGCCTGACAAAAGCAGTTGTGAGTTGTGTGTGGTGAGTGGTGAGTGAACAACAAAAGCACTTTCTTCTCACTCACCACTCACAACTCACCACTCACCACTTCTTCTTACTTACCACTTACCATGGTCCCTCCGCACTGGTTTGGGGTTAGAGAATGTGGTATAACCCCGGCAGGGCAACCAATCCCATGACCGACACCCCCCCAAAAAAACCTGTGATCAGCGAATATCTGTCCCTGGAGACAGTGCGGGCGGTCCAGCGCTCTTATGGCGAGGCCTGCGGCGGGCAGGTCTGCATCTGCTCGCCCGAGGGCGATCTGCTCGAGTCTCCCGGTCAGCGCCCGCCCCAGACCTCGCAGCACGTGCGGTTTGAAGGCTCGGTCATGGTCGATTCCGAACAGGCCGCGCGCGTCGTGCTGCTGTACCCCAAGCCCGCCTCGCGACTCAGCGCCGCGGCGCGGAACTGGCTGACCCGCTTTACCGAGATCATCGCCCAGACCGTCACGCAGCTTGCCCTGGCGCAGAAACGTCTGCGCAGCCGCGTGGAAGAGCTCTCGGCGATCTACCGCCTCACCGCCGAGTTCACCTCCAAACGCGACCTCAAGAGCGTGCTGGCGCTGGTGACCAAGACGGTGGTGGACCTGATGGGGATCAAGGCCTGCGCCGTGCGGCTGCTCAGCGACGACCGCACCGAATTGCAGATCGCCGCCGCCGAGGGGCTCGGGCCGGAGTACCTGGCCAAAGGCCCCGTGCCGCTGGCCCAGAGCAAGCTCGACCAGGAAGTCGTCACCACGCGCCAACCGTTGTACGTGCCCGACGTGCAGACCGACCCGCGCATCCTGTACCCCGCCGAAATGGCCCGCGAGGGCATCGTCAGCCTCCTGTGCGTGCCCCTGATCTACCAGGGACGCCCCGAGGGCGTCATCCGCGTCTACACGCACAAGCAGGACGTCTTCGACTGGTACGAGATCTCCCTGCTGACCAGCATCGCCGCCAGCGCCGCCGGCGCCATCGTCAACGCCCGGCTGTACCAGGAAGCCCTGCGACTGGCCGAGGTCGACCGCCAGATCAAGCTGGCCGCCGTCGTGCAGCGCCGCATGATGCCCGAGACCCCCCCGACCCTGGAAGGCTACGATATCCACGCCGCCTACGTCCCCTGCTTCGAGCTCGGCGGCGACTTCTACGACTTCTTCCCCCTGCCCCAGAACAACCTGGCGCTGGCGGTGGCCGACGTCGTCGGCAAGGGCATCCGCGCCTCGCTGCTGATGGCCACCATGCGCGCCTACCTCCACGCCCACGCCTCGAACATCTACGACATGTCCGAGGTGCTGGCCAACGTCAACCGCGACGTCTGCGAAGACACCCTCATCAGCGACTTCGCCAGCCTGTTCTACGGCGTCATCGACACCCAGAGCGGGCAGTTCACGTACGCCAACGCCGGGCATCCGCCAGCCCTGCTGGTCCGCGACGGAACCTGCTGCCATCTCAAGAGCGGCGGAACCGTCCTCGGGGTCGACCTCCAGGCCAACTGGGGGCACGAGATGTTCGTCCTGGAAAGCGGCGACACCATCGTCGCTTACACCGACGGGCTCACCGAGGCCCTCAACTTCGCCGACGAAGCCTTCGGCCTGCGCCGCGTGGAAGAGGCCGTCAGCGAAGCCGTCGCCGCCGGGTACAACGCCCAAGGCATCACCCGCCACATCTTCTGGCGCCTCCACCGCTTCAGCGGCCTCCAGACCGCCATCGACGACGTGACGGTCATGGTCGTGCGGAAAGAATAGGACGAACAGCATAGGACCTATAGGTCCTATTGGTCCTATTCCCTCCTATTCCCCCTCTATTGCGCGGTGTAGCCTGTCGCGGTAGTGATAATCATCATCAGCATCGTGGCGATGACTTCCCCGGCGATCAGGCCCATCATCGTCGGTTTGAAGTTCTCGTAGCTCTTGGCCCCGCCGAAACGCGTCACGCCGGTCTTGATCGCCCAACCCAGCAGGAACGAGCCGGCCAGCCACTGCGCGTAGAACGTCACGAACACCAGGAACATCGCCGGATGCAGCGGCCACCAGGCGAAGCGGATGCGGGCGGCCGAAAACAGAATCACCAGCCCCGCGGTGATGGCGAAGGCGGCAACGAGGTCGCGATGAACTTTGATGCGCCCCAGGGTCTCCATGACGCCGGCGGGGCTGTGCCAGGTCTGGTTGGCGGTGAACTTGATATCCTGCTGGACCTTGATGGCTCCGTCGATGGGCCACTTGACCGAGGCGAACTCGCCGGTCTTGGCCCCTTCGCCGACGCCCCTGTCGTAGCGGTCGAGGAAGAACAGCGGCACCACCAGCGCCAGGCACAGCAGCACCGACGCCCCGGCGGCCAGGCCGCTGCGACCCGGCGCGATGCCCTTTATCTCCGTCAGGCGCAGCCCCTGGCTGACCAGCACGATGAACTGGCTGCCCAGCGCGCCGGCGCCCAGGATGCTCAGGACGAGGTAATTCTCCTGCCCCATCGCCGCCAGGCCCAGGAACCCCAGCAGCGTGATGCCCGGGAACACGTACGCCTGGATGAGATAGACGCCCGTCTCGGAAACCAACCGCGTAAACACCAGGGCGATCGACAGCAACGCGATCAGAAACAGCGAACCGACCAGCCAGTTGATCCCGATCCCGGACAGCAGCGCCACGGCCGCCACGGAGGAGATAATCAGCAACCGCAGCCCCCAGACGGCAAAGGCGGGCACCGCGTGTCGGGCGGGGATGAATAACGCCGAACAGAGCGTGTCCCAGTAGAACCGCCTCCCCAGATACAGCAGGACGAGGACGGTTCCGCCCCAGGCCCCGGCGTAGAGGAACTGCGTGCGGTCGGGCTCCATCACGCCGCCCTGGATCTGCACGCCCATGATCTGGAGCCAGCCGATCAGAAACGTGAACAGCAGCGGACCGATCCCCATCGACAGCGACAAGTCCGACGACAGCAGGTACGCCAGCCCCACGACCAGGAAGAGGATCGACGGCGACGTCAGCGCCGGCGCCGCGTTGCCGGCCATGTATGTGTCCGAAAGCTCGAACACCGGGGCGAACTCCAGGAGCAGCGGGATCTTGCCCCAGCCCAGGTACGAGCTGGCGTAGTTGAACATGAGGATCAGGATCACCACCCCGGCGGCGATCCAGAACGACAGGCTGCCCACGACGCTGCGTCCTTTGCCCCGGGCGGGCATCAGGAAGCTGACGAACGTCGCGATGGGATACGAGAGGCGTTCGTGGACGGACCATTGCTGATGCACCACCAGCGCCAGGCCCAGGCAGGCCAGCGTGATCGCCGCGATCAGCGGCAGGTAGAACGCCAGCGGGCGCTGCCAGGCGTACCAGGGCACGTCGCCCAGGCCGATATGCTGCTCAGGAGTGCCCTTGCCGTCGACGTAGTCCTGCAGCGGGTCGGACGAGCCCTGGAGCGAGGTTTCCGACAGCATCGCCGCGGGCAGTTGCTCCAGCACGCGGGCCTTCTTCCAGTCCGCGCGGGTGCGGGCGACGACATGAGGCAGCATCGCCATGTCCGGCGCGCCGCCCAGCAGGCCCGGGGCGCTTCCGCCGGCGAGCATCAGCATCGCAATGACCGCCAGCTCCTTGGGCGACAGCTCCCACCCCCGCACCCGCCGCGCCAGCGGGTTGTACGCCAGCGTCGCCAGAATAAGGATGCTGAAGATGCCCGCCGGCAGGAACCCGGGCCCCATGAAATCCTGACGCAGCAGAACCGTCAACAGGCACAACACTGCAGAGAGCACTACCCCAACGGCAACGGATCGAAACGTCATACGTCCATCCTGAAAATAGCAAGAACTCGATAGTCTTTCTTTATATCACTTTGAAGAAGTATTGGGAACTATGAACATGCGATAGTAGACAGGGCGCGAGCTAAATAGTATTGTCTGATTGACATGCACGAAGGCTCGATAGCGCAGGGCGTTCTGGACGTGGCGGCGCGGGCGCTGGCTTCGAGGCCGGCGGCGCGGCGGGTCACGCGCATCAACCTGGTCATCGGCGTTCTGGCCGGTATCGACGGGGAGTGCCTGCGGTTCTACCTGCAGGAGCTCTCGCGCGACACGCCGGTCTTCGGCGCCGCCGTCGAGATCGCCTCGCGCAGCGCCACACTCACCTGCCGCAGTTGCGGCGCCGAGCAGGCCTATGACGGGGCGGGCGATTTCGCGCTGCATTGCAGCCGCTGCGGCGGCGAGAACGAACTCGCCGGCGGCGACGAACTGTACGTAGAATCGGTGGAGGTCGAAGATGAGCAAGATCAAGGCGACCGAGGCGATCCTCAGCGATAACGACCGCCAGGCCCTGGCCAACCGCCAGCGCCTCGACGCGCTGAAACTCACGGGCGTCAACGTGCTGGCCTCGCCCGGGGCGGGCAAGACCAGCGTCATCGTCGCGGCGCTGCAGGGGCTCGACGGCCTGACCCGCGGCGTGATCGAGGGCGACGTGGCCTCGTCGATCGACACCGACCGCATCCGCGGCCTGGGGTTCCCCGCCGTGCAGATCAACACCGCCGGCGGCTGTCATCTCACCGCCGACATGGTCCGCCAGGCGCTGGACGAACTGGGTCTGCAGGGACCGGGCATCCTCTTCATCGAGAACATCGGCAACCTCATCTGCCCGGCGTCGTTCGACCTGGGCGAGCACGTGCGGCTGGTGATCGCCAGCGTCGCAGAGGGCGACGACAAACCCACCAAGTATCCGCTGGTCTTCACCCTGGCCGACGCGGTCGTGCTCAACAAGACCGACCTGGCCGCCCTGACGGAGTTCGACCTGGACCTCTTCCGCACGCGCCTGCGGGCCGTCAACCCCCACGCCCCCCTGTTCGAAGTCTCCTGCCGCACCGGCGAAAACCTCCCCCTGCTGCGCCAGTGGTTGCTGGACACGCGATGCAAGCAGACCCATTAGCGGCGGGGACTCGTGCTGCGCCACTGGGGGTTCAGGGAACCAACCGCGCGGAGCAAGCTTCGCCGCTAACATGGATCGCTCGCGGTGACCGATTCCTTGACTTTTCTTCGTATTCTTTGTGTTCTTTGTCATCTCTGTGGCAAGCTGTATCAGGAGACTGACCATGCAACCCTTCGGCAACGCGCGCGACTGGTTTGTGCAGAAGCGTTTTGGCTTGTTCGTCCATTGGGGCATCTACGCTATCGAAGGCTGGCATGAGCAGGACCAGCAGCGCCGGCACATTCCTCGCAACGAGTATGAAAAGCTCGCCGGGCGATTCAACCCCACGGCGTACGACCCCGAGGCCTGGCTCGACATGGCCGAGCAGGCGGGCATGCAATACGTCTGCTTCACCACCAAGCACCACGACGGGTTCTGCATGTGGAACTCGGCCCAGACCGACTACAAGATCACCAACACCCCCTACGGGCGCGACGTGCTGGCGATGCTGGCCGCCTGCCAGCGCCGCGGCATGCCGCTGTGCCTGTACTATTCGATTGCCGACTGGCACCACAAATGCTACCCCAATCAGGGCCGCCATCATGAACTGCCCCCGCAGGATGGCGACACGCCGGACCTGGAGGCGTACGTCGCGTATCTCCGCGCGCAGATCGAGGAGCTCTGCACCAACTACGGACCGGTCGCCGGCATCTGGTGGGACATGAACGTGCCCGAGCACCGCGACGAGAGCATTCACGACATGATCCGCCGCCTGCAGCCCGGCGCGGTCATCAACGATCGCGGATTCGGCGCGGGCGACTTCTCGACGCCCGAGCGCGAGGCCGCCGGGGCCCTGTTCACCCCGTTCGCCAAGCGCATCGAGGCATGCCAATCGGTGGGCTGCAGAGCTGGGGGTATCGCCGTGACGAGGACTACTACGCCGACCGCGCCCTGATCCGGGCCATCGACGGCTATCTCGCGCGCGGGGGCAATTACCTGCTCAATGTCGGTCCGATGGCCGATGGCACGATCGCCCCGCAGGCCCGCGCGATTGTCCAGCGCGTCGGGGCGTGGTACCGCCGGGTGCGCGAGGCGTTCGACGCCGAAGCGGCGCCGGAGCTGATCGACGAGCGGCGATTCCCCGTCACGCGGCGCGGCAACACGCTCTACATCCACATGACCGACCTGGAAACGTGCGGCCTGGCGCTGCGCCCCCTGGCGCGCCTGCCCAAGGCCGCCACGCTGCTCAACACCGGCCAACCCGTCGACGCGGCGCTGGATCTGCTGCCCTGGTATCACCGCGAGGGCAAAGCGTATCTGCACCTGCGCAACCTGCCGGCCAACGAACTGGCCGGCGAGGTTGGCGTGGTGCGGTTGGAGTTCGATGGTCCTCCGTAGCACGGGCGTCTCGCCCGTGAGCGCATGGCCATCCTGGCCATGCTCTGCGCTGATCACGGGCGGGACGCCCATGCTACTCATGGGCAAGATGCCCATGCTACTATTCGGCCACCAGCGTCACCCCGCAGAGCGTGGGGCGCTGATCTTTGTCCGGTTTAGCCTGGCCCGAAACGAGATCGAGTCTGATCGTGTCGGTCGCGGCGATGTTGGCGAAGGTCAGGACCACCGCCTTGTCCGGCGCGGCGGCTTCCTTGGCGATATCCAAGCCTTCTCGCACGGTCTTGCCTTGCAGCTTGATGTCGAAGACGCGCTTGCCCGGCGCAGCGCCGGCGGTCTCGGCGAACATCAGCTTGACCGTATACTTGGCCGGGCCGTCCTTGGGCCCGCGCACCTGCATCGTCAGCGACTTGAGCCCGTCGGCCCAGGAGTTGAAGACCCACGGCACGGCGGTGTCGGCGATCTTGTTCCACGTCGAGTCGCGCCGCGTGAAGGCGCCGCCTTCGTAGAACTCGGCCTTGATGGGCAGCTCGAAGCCGCCCTTGAACTTCTGCCGCGGATGCGCCAGCCAGAGCTGCGCCTCGCCATCGCGGCGGTCGCCCATGGCGCCGAGGTTCAGGTAGAGGTGCTTGACCGGCAGGGTCTCGCCGGCGAGCGTCGCGAAATCGCCATAGACGCGGTTCTCGTCGTCGTGTACCAGCACCACCGTGCCTTGCAGCGTGCCCGGGCAGCGGCAGGCGCTTCCGCCTGCCGGGAACGACGCCAGACCGTTTGCCGAGTTGAAGCTCATCCAGCAGCTCGGGCGATGGCTGTCGAAGGTCGCAGTGCCTTCGTTGCGGTCGATGTCGTAATACCCGTTGGCGTCGTTGCGGAAGAACAGGCAGTGCTTCGAGGCGTTGAAAGGCCCGCAGTTCTTGTACGGCCGCACGAAGAACCACGGGGTCTGGACGCCCGTGATGTCATGGACGACGGTCTTCTGCAGCCCGGTCTTGAGGTCCAGCATGAACGGTTCGGCCAGGATGTTCTGACCGATCAGGGCCAGGCGGCCGCGATAGTCATAGTTCTTCATCCAGACCACGTCGCCGGTTTCGGCGTTGCGGGCGATGATGACGCGGGTGGCCCAGCGGCCTCGGATGAGCCCGTCGAACGACTTGTCGCCGCCGATGCCCGAGAAGTGCAGGAGCATTCCGTCCTTGTACGCCAGGGTGGCCTCGGCGCCGCCCAGGGGCGCCACGTCGACGATGCGCTGCCACTTGGGCTTTCCGGTCTTGATGTCCACCGCGCCGAGCATCATGGTCCAGGGCCCGGCCTTGGCAAGGGCGGCCTGCGTTTCCTTGGAAAATGTGGGCAGGTATTTTTCCTTCTCAGCCAGCGCCCGCTCGAGGTCCGCCCCGCCTGCCCCCTGGGCGTAGCCGATGTACACCACGCCGTTGGCGATGGCGAGGGTGTTGGAACGGAACCACGTCGTCGGGTACGTCCAGATCACTTTGCCCGTGGCCGCATCCATGCCGAAGAGCACGTCGCTGTTGGCGACGGGGCCGACGTCGCCGCTCCACTTCGACACGGGCATGTAGCCGATCGATCGCGAGCCCACAATCACGCCGTCGACGACCGCAAAATAGCCCCACGTGCGGCGCTTGCCGTCCTCGGCGGCCGGCAGCTTGTATTCCTTGAGCATCTTGCCCGTCTCGGGATCGAGCAGGCGCACGAACTCGTCGAAGACGATGTAGTAGCCTTGCGGACCGATAAAGGCATTGCCCGGCGTGAGGTCCACGTTCGGGTGGGCCGCGTTCTCAAGCTCGTAGAACCACAACTCGGTGCCGTTGTACGCGTCGTAGGCGCGAACGCCCTGGCGGGTCTGGACGAACAACCGCCCATCGGCGGCCAGCGGCGACGAGCCGCTGTGGTGGCGGTCGACCATGTGTTCGTAGCCGGGTTCGCCGAACCACTGCAAGCGGAAGGGCGCTCGCACCAGGTCGTCCTCGCTGGTGCCGGTATTGGCCTCGGTGCCGTACTGGGCGGTCCAGTTGGCCGCCCCGGGCAGAGCCGGACGCTTGAAGATCGCCCAGCCGTCCCTGGCTTCAGACGCCGCCAGCGGAGTATCGACCGCCCAGCTCTTGAGAGCGTCGCCGCCGCCGCTGAGAACGACCGCCCCGCGCAGCGGCGTGCAGACTCTCACCATTTCAGCGGCGCTGCCGCACGGTTTGCCGCTGACGATCGCCGTCTCGGACACCACCAGGTTGGCGAAGTACTTCGTGAAGGGCAGCTTCTCCAGCGACGCCTGCATCACGACGGCACGACCGCCGTAGAAACCGGCCTTGTCCTGCAGCGTGCGGGCCGCTTCGACTTTCGCCGCGTCGGGCGAGACGGCCACGATGTTCAGCTCGCTGCGCCGCGCCAGTTCCAGCGCCAGTTCGCCCGTCTCGACGCCGTAGACCAGGGCAAACCCCTTGCGCGCGGGGGCGAGTTTCAGGATCGCATCGGCGGCGGCCGACATCGCCGGCGAGGCTTTCACGTCTTCGACAGATTCGGCGACGTTGCCGACAGCTTTGGCGCCGGCGGCTGCGAAGCAGTAAATCTCGCCGGTGTCGCAGGAGACGTACAGCCGCCCGTCGCTGAGGGCCAAATGCAGCACCGAGCCGGGCAGGTCCTGCGCCCAGAGCGTTTTGCCGTCTGCGGCGTCGAGCGCCGCGAGCTTTCCCTTGCCGCCGACGAAGAGCGTCTTGCCCGACAGGATGATCGACTCGGGCAGCGGGAACGGAACGGTCCAGCCCTTCTTGTCGCCCGGGGCGGGAGCGTTGCCGCGGCGCTTCTGCGCTTCATTGGGGCCGCTCGGGTCGAACGGGATCGCCGTCACGCTGGTCGAGAGCTCGTTGCCCTTGGGATTATTGCACGAATAAACCATGCCGTCGGCGTAGACCAGCCGTCCGCCGGGGAAGGCGCCCAGGCTCTTGCTCGTGCCATACTCGGCCGCGCCCGGGTGCTCGCGCTTGATCGGCCAGCACTGGGTCCCCGCCCAGCCGGAAAACAGCAGGTCCTGATACATCGTGCAGAACGTCCCGCCGCCGTAATAGATGAAGAGCTTGTAGAGCATCTGCCCGCTCTTGCGGTCGTACACCGCCGGGGCCATCCGCCCCATCGGGACGACGAGGAAATCATCGGTCGCCAGTTGGTACCCGATCGGCGAGACGTGCTTGAGCCGATTCTCGCCCTCGCGGTCGTTCTTCCAGATGAGCTTGCCGCTGGCGGCCTCGACGGCGTATGAGTAAACGCCCTCCGAGGCGAAGATGCCCGCGCTGAAGTACGCTGCGCCCTTGTCTACCAGCACGCCCGTGCGCACCGGCCAGAGTGAGATCAGCCGCCCGTTGCCGATGATCTTGTGATCGTCCGGGGCCGCGCGGAACTTCCAGACCTGCTTGCCCGTGGCGGCGTCAACGCAGTACACGTGCCCATCGTCGCTGCCAAAGTATGCCTTGCCCTCGACGATCGCCGGCGCCAGGCGCACCGGGCCGTCCGTGTGGAACGTCCAGACCACGCGCCCGCTGGCGGCATCGAGGCAGTAGACCTTGCCGTCGCCCACCGAGCCGAAGTACACCTTGCCGCCGACAGCCACCGCCGCGTCGGCGCGGTCGAAGTCAATGACTCGCTTCTCGACGCCGCCTTCCCAGTTGGTGGACCTGGGATACCCCGGCCCGAACCCCGGCCGCGGGGCGAATCGAGTTTTGAACACCCACGTCTGCACCAACGGCAAGGCGATCTGCTCGTCGGTAGCGCCGGAGCGCTTATTGTCCTTGAGATATGTTGGCCAATCGGCGGCAAAGGCGGAGGTGCAGCAGAGCAAGACGCCAAGTAGGCCGGCAGGGAATCGCGCGCTCATCATAGACTCTCTTTCGTTGGTGGCGGGTCGGATGAACGCATTATATAGATAGCGGGGATGCCGCCCGCGCAAAAAGAGCCGGGGACTGCTTTGCCCGTCTTCGTTTCTAATCCTCTTAATCCGTTTCTGATCCGCGTAATCCCGCTCTCCCTGATCCCCGGCGTTGCGGGAATGAAGCATATTGACACGCGTGGGCGGGCGTTCTACACTTGCCGCCTGTTTCGTCTCAGGAGGCGGCGGTACTGGCTGCTCCTCCCTCGAACGGCTCGGGCGCCGGACGAAATCACACCCGCAAAGAACCCGCTTCCAGTTGGAGACATCGGAAATGGCTAAAGGCAGCAAGTTCGTGTATTTCTTTGGCGGCAAGGGCACCGAAGGCCGCGGCGATATGAAACAACTCCTGGGCGGCAAGGGCGCCAACCTGGCTGACATGTGCAGCCTGGGCCTTCCCGTGCCCCCCGGATTCACCATCACCACCGAGGTCTGCGACCTGTTCTACAAGCTCGGGCGCAAGTACCCCGCGGACCTGGATGCCCAGGTCGACGCCAATATTGCCAAGCTCGAGAAGCTCACCGGCAAGACGTTCGGTCACGGCGGCAACCCGCTGCTGGTCAGCGTCCGCAGCGGCGCTGCCGCCTCGATGCCCGGCATGATGGACACCGTGCTGAACCTGGGTCTCAACGACCAGACGCTTCCGGCGCTGATCAAGCTGACCGGCAACGAGCGGTTCGCCTGGGACGCCATGCGCCGCTTCATGCAGATGTTCGGCGACGTCGTGCTGGACATGGAACACCATGACTTCGAGCACGCCCTCGACGGCGTCAAGAAGCGCCGCGGCGCCCAGCAGGACACCGACCTGGACGTCGAAGGGCTCAAGGAAGTCGTCGCCGAATACAGCAAGGTCTACGACCACGCCGGCAAGAAATTCCCGCAGAACGCCCGCGAACAGCTCCAGGCGGCTATCAACGCCGTCTTTGGAAGCTGGAACAACCCCCGCGCCATCAAGTACCGCCAGCTCAACGACATCCGCGGCCTGCTCGGCACGGCGGTCAATGTCCAGGCGATGGTCTTCGGAAACATGGGCGACACCAGCGGCACGGGCGTGGCGTTCACCCGCAACCCCTCCACCGGCGAGAACAAGTTCTATGGCGAGTACCTGATGAACGCCCAGGGCGAGGACGTGGTGGCCGGCATCCGCACGCCCCAGCCCATCGACCAGCTCGCCAAGGTCGACCCCACCAGCTATAAGCAGCTCGTGGCGATCCGCGAGAAGCTCGAGAAGCACTATCGCGACATGCAGGACATCGAGTTCACCATCGAGCGCGGGACGCTGTACATGCTGCAGACCCGCAACGGCAAACGCACCGCCCCGGCAGCGGTCCGCGTCGCGGTGGACCTGGTGGCCGAGAAGCTCATCACCGAGAAGGAAGGCGTGCTGCGCGTCGAGCCCAAGTCGCTCGACCAGTTGCTGCACCCGACGTTCAATCCCAAGGCCGAAGCGGCCGCCCAGGCCATCGGTCGCGGTCTGCCCGCCAGCCCCGGCGCGGCGACCGGTCAGATCGTCTTCTCGGCCCACGAGGCTGAGGAGTGGGAAGAGCTGGGCAAGAGCGTCATCCTCGTCCGCATCGAGACCAGCCCCGAGGACATCGGCGGCATGAACGTGGCGCAGGGCATCCTGACCAGCCGCGGCGGCATGACCAGCCACGCGGCGGTCGTCGCCCGAGGCATGGGCAAGTGCTGCGTGGCCGGCTGCAGCGACGTGGCGATCGACTACGCCGCCAAGACCCTCACCGCCGGCGGCGTGACGCTCAAAGAAGGCGATTGGATGAGCCTCAACGGCTCGCTGGGCACCGTGTACGCCGGCAAGATCGAGACCCAGGACGCCGCCCTGACCGGCCCCTTCGGGACGATCATGGACCTGGCCGACAAGTACCGCAAGATCGGCGTACGAACCAACGCCGACACCCCGCACGACACGGAAGTGGCCGTTCGCTTCGGCGCCGAAGGCATCGGCCTGTGCCGCACCGAACACATGTTCTTCGAAGGCGACCGCATCCTGGCGATGCGCGAGATGATCCTGGCCGAAGACGCCGTCGGACGCGAGAAAGCCCTGGCCAAGCTCCTGCCCCTGCAGCGCCAGGACTTCATCGGGATGTTCAAGGCCCTCGACGGCCGACCGGCGACGATCCGCTTCCTCGACCCGCCGCTGCATGAGTTCGTGCCCCACGACGCCGAAGGTCAGGCGCAGATGGCGGCAGTCATGGGCGTGCCCGCCGAGACGATCAAGGCCAAGGTCGACAGCCTGCACGAGTTCAACCCGATGCTGGGTCACCGCGGCTGCCGCCTGGGCATCACGTACCCCGTGATCACGGCGATGCAGGCCCGCGCGGTCATCGAGGCCGCCCTGGAAGTGCCCGGAAGCAAGCCCGAGATCATGATCCCGCTGGTCGGGACCGTCAAGGAACTGTCCAACCAGAAGGCCATCGTGCTGGCCGTGCTGGACAGCGTGATGGCCGAACGCGGCATCAAGAAGCTGCCCTTCGAGCTCAAGATCGGCACGATGATCGAAGTCCCCCGCGGCGCCGTCACCGCCGACGCCATCGCCGCCGAAGCCGAGTTCTTCTCCTTCGGCACCAACGACCTGACGCAGATGGGCTGCGGGTTCAGCCGCGACGACGCGGGCAAGTTCCTCAAGCAGTACGTCGATGACGGCATCTACGACTACGACCCGTTCCAGACCCTCGACCGCGAAGGCGTGGGCGAGTTGATCCGCATCGCCGTCACCAAGGGCAAGAGCGCCCGGCCGAACATTAAGCTGGGCATCTGCGGCGAACACGGCGGCGACCCCTCCAGCGTGGAGTTCTGCCACCTGGTCGGCCTCAACTACGTGTCCTGCTCGCCGTACCGTGTGCCGATCGCCCGCCTGGCCGCCGCCCAGGCCGCCATCCGCCACGGCAACCCCGGCAGCCTGCTGGCAACCGCCAAAGCAGCCCCCGCTGCCAAGAAGGCGCTTAAGAAAGCTGTCAAGAAAGCTGCCCCCAAGGCCGCAAAGAAGGCAGTCAAGAAAGCGGCGAAAGCGCCCGTCAAGAAAGCGGCAAAGAAGACCGCCAAGAAGTCCAAGCGCTAATAGCGCCCTGCGAGATTGAAGTAACAACCGCTGCGGTGGAGTCTCCACCGCAGCGGTTTTTTTGAGGTGGGTAGAGACGAGAACCGCCACATGGGGTAGAATGTCCGTGTGCTGTTCGTGCCTGGCTGTTTTCGCTGGGGATGATCCACATGATGGTTCTCAAAGAAAGAGAAGGACTGGTGGAATTGCTGCGGCTCGCGGCCGATGAGATGCTTGCCCGCGGAGAAACGCCCATTCTTTCTGATTTTGAGACATGCGCTGCTCTCGGTTCCTTTATACGTGAAGCTGCCGCACAAGTCCAAGCAGGCGATGACCGTTCAAGTACTCGCCTATGGGATATCTTTGCTCCGACATGCGAATGGGACGATGCGCGCGGTTCTCAAGACGTGGCAAACGCCATCTTCAAGATCATCGATCTTGTGTGGAGACCTAATCGTGGAGGCGAAAGATGAAACTAGGTATCGGAATAGGCCTTGCCCTTATACTTGCGGCATTCGTGATTTGGATGGTGCTCAGACGCAAAGAAGTTACTCAGACCCGCGCAAATACTCATTTCTCCATGCCGATCGACGATGTTTTTGCCTTGAAAATAAGGGGCAAAGTGGTGGTGGTAGGTGTTGTTTCCGAAGGCAAAGTTCAGTCTGGCGATATGCTCGTGATAGAAGCTGGGGGTAGAAGAATGCAAGTGACTGTCGAGTCGCTAGAGGCTTTCAATAAACCATTGAACTCTGCCAAAGCAGGGGACCGTGTTGGAATCATGCTGCACGGCGTGGAAAGAGAACAAGTAGTGTTGCCCGCTCTCTTAGCAGGTACAAAAGAAGGGGCATGACCTGTGCTCCTTCATCACTTCACTTATTGATCTTGAATGTCACGCTGGTGACGTGCTGGTTGGAGCAGTAGAGATTGACGGCGTACCATCCTGGTCCCGTCTTGGCGGCGATGCTCTTGAGGGGGAATTTCCACGTGTAGGCGGTGGCGTTGTCGCCCCAGGTAAAGTCGTGCATCGCCCAGATCGCCAGCGTTGTCGCCGGCCGCGAGGTCGGCATCGCGGTGCCGTTGAACGCGGCGGCCATGTCGCCGGCCTCGCGGGGCGAGCTGGCGGTGACGGCCAGCCTCATGCGGTTGTAGCGGCACTGGGCGGGCAGGCGCACTTGCACGATCATTTCCTGATCGGAGTTGAAGTGTCGCGTGGCCTCCGTTTTGCCGGCGGAGTTTTCAGCTTCGGTGGTCAGCGTTTTGTTGAAGTAGATCGCCACCTTCTCGCTCTTGGCGACGAAGCGCTGGGCGAGTTGCTGGCCCATGCCCTTGGCGGCCTGTTCGAGGCACTGATCGACGCTCATGTCGGGATGGTCGACGCCGGCGGAGGTGAACTCGCCGGCGATTTCGCGAGCCTGTGCGGAGAACTGGCGGTCGACGCCGATCATGACCACGTCGGCCTTGAGAGCGACCTTGTTGGCGACGCCCTTCTGTCTGCCGGTGTAGTTTCGGTCCCAGATCTCGTTGAAGCTGCTGCCCGAGCCGCCGAGGTTGACGTTATTGCCGGTGGTGAGGTGGGTGATCTTGCCCACGACGGCGGCCTGGATTCCCGGGATTTTGCCCAGCTTGGCGGCGATCGTCTGGGGCGAATCATAGCGTGCCAGTTCGACGCCGTAACCCTTGGCCATGCGCTCGAGGCGCTGTCCGCCGATGACGGTGTACGTGCCGTCGGCGGCCAGGGCCTGGGCGGCCGCAGCGGCGACGATGTCGGCCGACCGCGGGTCGCTGTTGCCCGGATCGAACGGCGCCACGGCGATGGTCTTGAGATCGGGCGTGTAGAACGGCGGAAAGTGCGAGACGGTAACCGTGTCTCGCATGTCGGCGGTGCAGCCGCCCACGGCGACCATCGCCGCCAACAGCGTCAGGTTGTTGAATATGCTCTTCATGGTCAAGGGCGCATGAAGACCCTGAGCCCGTCGATAACCAGCCCCACCCCGGCCAGCGACAGCAGCACGTAGACCAGAACCGTGAACTGCCGCGGTCCGACGCGGCGGTGCAGGTACACGCCCAGGACGGTCCCGACGACCACCGCCGGCACCAGCGCCAGCGAGGCGATCAGCGTGTTGGGATTGACCTGCCCTTCGATCATGTAAGGCCCGAACTTCAGGGCGTTGCCGATCCAATAATACAGCACCGTGCTGGCGACGAACATTCCCTTGGGCAGTTGCTGGCTGACCATGTACATCTGCGTGATCGGTCCGGCGGAGTGGCCGATCATGCTGGTGATCCCGGCGGCGGTGCCCACGAACGAGCCCTGCCAGAACACCGGGCGAAACGGCGTGCCCTCGCCCCGGCGGGCCTTGTAGATCTGAAGCGCGACGAACCACAGGCAGAACACGCCGATGCCCGTCATCAGCCACGCGTTGGCCAGGTCCTTCTGCCCCTTATCGTTCATCTGGTTGAGCCAGTGCAGCACGACCCACCCGATCAGGATCCCGACGGCGCCGCCGGGCAGAATCATCCACACCGCCCGCCAATTCCACTGGCGCCACCAGAAGTACACCGAGATCAGGTCGCAGACCATCAGCAGCGGAAGGATGATCCCCGCGGCCGCCAGCCCGTCCCGCGCGCAGGCGTAGATCATCATCGGCGTGGCCAGCAGCGCCATACTGCCGCCGAAGCCCGCCTTGGCCATGCTCATCAAGGCCGTCGCCAGCGACCCGACGAGGATAAACATCATCGGGTCGGCGCCGACGGGAAGATATCTTGCGATCGTTTCCATAAGCGGGCCACTATACCACAAAAAGGGCCGGCATAATTCAGGACATGCCCCAGGAATGGCACACCCTTGGCAAACGGGCCGAAGGCCTGCAATTCGTCAGCCGACGCTTACCCTGGGTGTTTTACCGACCTTATTTCCGGGATATCTACCTATTACATTATCAGATCAAGTTCAGTAAGCTATCCATTCGTTCTAAGGCCAAACTTCCAACGCGTTCACACCTGTCAAATGCTGAACGTCCGCCTACTATGTCTGTTGTGGAGCATGCGATGAAGCAGGAGTGTGACAAGAAGCAAGGCCCTGCCGAAACCGCCACGCCGATTATAGTTGGGATCGGGGCCTCGGCGGGTGGGCTGGAAGCCATGCAGGAGTTCTTCACGGCGATGCCGGCCGATAGCGGCTTGGCCTTTGTCGTTGTCCAGCACCTCGACCCCTCTCACGAAAGCCGCATGGCGGAGATCCTGGCCAAGTCCACCTCAATGAACGTCACACAGGCCCGGGATAAGATGCGCATCCAGGCCGACACTGTTTACACCAATCCACCGGGCAAAGTGCTGTGCCTCCGACACGGGCAATTCGAGATAGACCCCGCGGCGCAGCGCGGGCACGTCGAGGCCGCCATCGACAGCTTTCTGACCGCGCTGGCCCGTGACCAGGGCGCGCGGTCGGTGGCGATCATCCTCTCGGGCTCCAGCGGCGCCGACGGGCCCCAAGGCGTGCGGGCCGTCCGCGGCGCAGGCGGGATGTGCATGGCCCAGGACCCCGCGTCCGCGCGGTTCGCGCCGATGCCCCAGGCCGTCATCGACACCGGTCTGGCCGACTACGTCCTGCCCCCGAACCAGATGCCCGCGGCGCTGCTGCAGTTCGTCGAGCACTCCCATGGTCTGGGCGCCGGCGGCGGCACGGAACTGCCCCCGGAGCAGGACGTCGACCGCGTGGAAGACATCCTCAAGATTCTGCACAGCGGCGCCGGCAGCGATTACCGCCACTACAAGCGGACGACCGTGCTTCGCCGCATCCAGCGCCGCATGGGTCTGCGGCAAGTGCGCGACATGGCCCGCTACGCCGCCCTGCTCCGCACCGACGCCGAGGAGGTCATACATCTGGCCCAGGACATGCTTATCGGCGTCAGCGCGTTCTTCCGCGACACGGAGGCCTGGGAAGAACTCGCCGGCGAAGTCATCGGCCCGCTCGTGGCGGCCAAGGAAGAGGACGGCCCCCTGCGCGCCTGGGTCGTCGGCTGTGCCACCGGCGAAGAGGCCTACTCGCTGGGCATGCTGCTGCTCGAGGCGCGCCAGGCCGCGGGCAAGGCCTGCCCCGTGCAGATTTTCGCCACGGATATCGACGACGCGTCGCTGGAGAGCGCCCGGGTGGGAATGTATCCGCTGAGCATCGCCGGCGACGTCTCGCCCCAGCGGCTGCAGAGTTTCTTCACCCGCCAGGGGCAGAGCTACCGCGTCAGCAAAACCCTTCGCGACGCGGTGGTGTTTTCCCACCACAACGTGCTGACCGATCCGCCGTTTTCGCGCCTCGACCTGGTCACCTGCCGCAACCTGCTGATCTACCTCGAACCGCCCGCCCAGCGCAAGGTGCTTTCGGTGTTCAGCTTCGCGCTGAACGTCGGCGCTCACCTGATGCTGGGCAAGTCCGAGGGCGTGGCGGGCATGGAGAATCTGTTCGACCCGACCTCGCGGGGCAACCGCATCTACCGCCTCACGCGGTCCAACCGTCAGGTCGGCGGCGATCTGCCGCCGTACTTCAACGGCCAGAAGCGCGGCGTCGCTGAACGCGAACCGGTCAGGCCTGCCGCCGCAATCCTCTCGCAGGCGAATCTCGATGCGGTGCTGAGGCACTTCGATGCCAGCATGGTCCTGGTCGAGCCCGAGGGCAAGATCCTCTACTTCCACGGCCGCATGGAAAAGTACCTCGGTCATCCCGAGGGTCCGGCGAGTCTGAACATCCTGGACATGACGCCCAGCGGGATTTTTTCGGCCAAGCTGCGCCGGGCGATGAGCCGCGCCCACGGGCAGGACGAAACCGTTCGCCTCGACCACGTGCCCCTGCCGCGGGACGAGACGCCGCTGGTGAACCTGACGATTGTTCCCGTGCCGACCTCTATCGGCGGTGGAAAGATGCTGGCGATCATCTTCGAGCCCGCCCACCGCCCGCGCGGCGGCCGCCAGGGCGCGGCGCCGACAACCGAAGACGAGGCCCTGGTGGCCCAGCTCGAGGCCGAGGTCAAAGCCCTGCGCGGCGAACTGAGAACCCACACCGAGGACTACGACGCCGCCAACGAGGAGCTCAAGGCCGCCAACGAAGAGATGATGTCGATGAACGAGGAGCTCCAGGCGGCCAACGAGGAGCTGGAGAGTTCGAAGGAGGAACTGCAGTCGGTCAACGAGGAGCTCAACACCGTCAACAGCCAGCTCAACGACAAGGTCGGCGAGCTGACCGGCGCCAATAACGACCTGGCGAATCTGCTCGGGGCCACTGAGATCGCGACGATCTTCCTCGACGGGCGGCTGAATATCCGGCGCTTCACCACCCGGGCGACGGAACTGCTCAACGTGATCGACTCGGACATCGGGCGCCCCTTGAGCCACCTGACAGGCAACATCGACGGGGGCAACCTCGCCGCCGACGCCCAGGGCGTTCTCAAGAGCCTCTCGCCGCTGGAGAAGGAAGTGCAGGCTCGCGACGGGCGCTGGTACACGATGCGGATCCTGCCCTTCCGCACGCTGGACGACCGGATCGACGGGGTGGTGATCACCTACGCCGAGGTCAGCCGCCTCAAGAGCGTCGAACGGCAGTTGCTCTTTGAGACGGCGTACTCCCAGAGCGTCGTCGAGACAGTGCGCCACCCGCTGCTGGTGCTCGACAAGCAGTTGCGCGTCATGCGGGCCAACCGCGCGTTCTATGAAACATTCCAGGTTCAGCCCGAGCAGACAACCGACCGGCTGGTGTACGAACTGGGCAACGGGCAGTGGAATATTCCGCAACTGCGCAAACTGATCGAGGAGGTCCTCTCCAAGGAGTCGGGGTTCCAGGACTTCCGCGTCGAGCATGAGTTCCCCGACATCGGACGCAAGATCATGCTCATCAGCGGGCAGCACATCCCACCGCCCCCCGACATGCCCCAGCGCCTGCTGCTGACCATTGAAGACATCACCCAGCGCGAAAGCGACAGCCAGAGCCTCAACGACCTCAACGCCAGCCTCGCCGAACGCACGTCGCTGGCCGAACAGCGCGCCGGGCAGCTTCGGACGCTGGCCGCCGAACTGGCCCATACCGAACAGCGCGAACGCGAGCGACTGGCCCGCCTGCTCCACGACAACCTCCAGCAACTCCTCGTCGGCGCCAAATTCCAGCTCGGGGCCGTGCGCCCCAAGGTGCAGGACGCCCGCGTGGGCAAGGCCCTTGATGCGATCGAGAGCCTGCTGACCCAGTCGCTCGATACCTCGCGCTCGCTGACGGCCGAATTGAGCCCGACTATCCTTTACGAGGCCGGTCTCCACGCCGCTCTGCCCTGGCTGGCTCGGCAGATGCACGCCACCCAGGGCTTGAGCGTCGAGACGCACATGAACGCCGCCGTGGAGATGGACGAGGAGGGAATCGCCGTGCTGCTGTTTGCGGCCGTGCGCGAACTGCTGCTCAACGTCCTCAAGCACGCCGGCGTCAACGAGGCCGAAGTGACGCTGGACCACGTCCAGGACGACCTGGTTCGCGTGACCGTCAGCGACATCGGGTCCGGGTTCGATCCGACCAAGGTGCAAGCGGACCAGGGAACCGGCTCGGGCCTGGGGCTGTTCGGCCTCCAGCAGCGCCTGGAGCACGTCGGCGGGTCCTGCCGGATCGACAGCGCCCCGGGCCAAGGCACGCGCGTGACACTGACGGCCAAGCTTGGACCGCCGCGACGGGAGAGCGGACGCCCTATCGTCGCGGCGCACGAGCTAGAGGCCGCCGCCGCGCCGCAGGCCCAGGACGGACAGATTCGCGTGCTGCTGGTCGACGACCACGCCATCGTGCGCCAGGGACTGGCGGGCATCCTCAATCACGAGCGCGATATCAAAGTGGTGGCCGAGGCCTCCAGCGGCGAAGAGGCCATCGAGCAGGCCCTGCGCCACCGCCCCGACGTCATCATCATGGACATCAGCATGCCCGGGATGAGCGGCATCGAGGCCACAGGAAAGATCGTCGCCGAACAGCCCGCCGCCAGGATCATCGGCCTGTCCATGTACGCCCAAGACGACCGGTTCGCGGAAATGCGCCAGCAAGGCGCCGTCGCCTACGTCTGCAAAGGCGCACCGTCGGACGACCTGCTAGCCGCCATCCGCGCCGCCGCAGGCACGTAGCGGACATTTCACCGCGGAGATCGCGGAGATCGCAGAGGTCTGATGAGGGAGAAGCACAACGAACTCCGCCGGCGCGCTTCTCTGGCAGCGTGTATTTTCAATCAAAGCCATCGCAACCGCTGAATTGTTCTTTCGTTTTGAACCTCTTGCTTCTCTGCGGTCTCTGCGATCTCCGCGGTGAAACATTCGGGCTAATTCACCTTCCAGCCCGAGCAGGCTTCGCGGGCCAGCTCGACCCAGCGGACCAGGCGCTGCGGTTGGCCGTTGGTGACGTAGACGTCGCGCTGGACGATTTCGAGCCGGCAGCCGCTGGTGACGGCGACGGTCTTTTCCAGGACTTCGCGCTGGGCGCCTTCGTCGAACCGCTCGCCGCTGAGGATGTTGGGCGTGGGCTTGCGCGAGTAGGCGATGTTCTTTTCGCGGCAGCCTTTGGCGACGAGCTCTTCGTCGGCCCAGGGCGAGACCGACACGCGCGACAGGTTCGGCACGCTCGCCAGGTACTCCCAGATCGCATGCACCGGCTCGCAGCAACCGTAGTACACCTTGCCGAAGCGGTCCATGATCGCTTTGAGGTACGGGAAGACAAACTCGCCGTACTGCGCGGGGCTGATGCTGACGGACTCCTGGCTCTCGGAGCCCACCCAGCGGTCGAGGGCCCGCACGCGCCCGTCGAAGCCCGCGGCCGGCAGGTCGCGCGTGTAGCCCATCGAGCCGGCGGCGACGTAGTCCGGGCCGTTATTCAGCGGCCACGCCTGCTCGCTCTCGAGCCAGTCCACGTACGCCAACTGGTCGTCGCGCAGGAACGCCATCAGGCGGTGCAGGCCGGCCGGGTTGTCGTACATCATCAGCATGAAGCCTTCCAGGCCGATCAGGCTCAGGGCCGTGCTCGTCAGCGGGATGCAGAACTGCCACGGCGCGTCGGAAAGACGCGTGGGCAAGATGCCGCCGAAGACCTGATCGAGCCGGTCGCGCTGCACGCTGGTGGCCGCACGATCATATGTGGCGCTGCGGTGGCGCAGGCGGGCGAAGTCGGCGTCGTCGAGAGTCTTGAGCACCGGCTCGTAATGGAACGCCAACCCCGCGCCTTCCTTGTGCCGAACCGCCGAGCCAACGCCAAAGTCCGTGCGGTGGATGGCCGGGTAATACGGAATATAGTCCGGCACGACGTGGTCATCCCGCAGCACGTCGACCAGCCACTTCATGTGCCGCATCCCGAACTCGACGCCGCGGGCCCAGGCGTCGCTGCAGCGCAGGTCTTCGTCACCCACCGGCCAGTGCGGGCGACCGTAGCCGACTTCCATCAGCAGCATCGGCCGCCGCGCGGGCAGACCGGCGTCGTGGGCGTACCAGGCGTCGATCTTCTCGCGATTGCGGGCCGAGCCCGCCTCAGCCGCCTGCCAGTCGCCCAGCTCGCGCAGGATCTTCAGGTCTTCCTTGGTCAGTTGCATCTGTTCGCTCATAGGTCTTCTCTTTTCCAGGGAAACAACTTACCACAGAGGCTCAGAGGGCGCAGAGAGAGGATAAGTACGAATGCTCTTCTTTACCCTCTGCGTTCTCTGTGCCTCTGTGGTGGGTTATTGTTTCTTCTTCATTCGTGTCATCCACCTTCGCCAAGGCTACGGCGGACAGGTTCGTGACATTCGTGGACGTAACTCTTTTCCCGAACCGTCACAGACCCAGCTTGAACGTCCGGTTGGGGTTCTCGAACATCCAGTCGCGGGCGACGGCCTTGGCGTCGTCGAGGCTGAGGTAGTCGATCTCGACCATGCCCGACAGGGCGATGGCGATGTTGTCGCGGGCGATATCGGCGTGGGCCCAGGCGCGGTCGACGCTGCCGCCGAAGTCGCTGCCGTAGGCATGCACGCGGCTGTGCGGCACGCTCGAGAGAATCTGCTGGAACAGGCGCTGGCAGTAGATCGGGTCGATGATGTTCGCCCAGCAGAAGTCCAGCGTCACGTTGGGGAAGTTCTTGCCCAGGTACAGGTACTCTTCGGCGTACGGCCAATTGGCATGGAAGAGGTCGAAGTGTACGTCGCGGTGCAGCTCGATGACGCTGGTCAGGCCGATGGCGTTGGTCTTGACGATGTCGTTGCGGATGCCGGCCATGTGACCGGTGTGAATCTGCACCGGCAGGTCCAGCTCGCGGGCCATCCGCATGTACTCATGGAACAGGAAGTCGTCCAGCGGCTTGACGGCGTCAGGGAAGCCCGCCGACTGGCGCGGGTCGGCCATGAAGGCGTTGAAGATCTCCTCGGCCGCGGCGCGCGACGGGTTCCCGAACGCCAGCGTGCGCGAGTAGGCGCACTGGTCCTTGAAGCAGACGGCGCCGAACTTCTTGCAGCCGTCGAAGATCTCGCGGCAGGCGTCGAGGTATTCGTCGAGGCTCGTGACGTGTCGGCCGTCCAGGGCGCCGACGTTGGACTGCACGGACCAGTAGTCGCGCACGCCGTGGAACCGCGGCAGGGAGATCGCCAGTCGCCCGCGCGGGGTGAGCTTGAGCGTGCCGCCCAGCACGGCAGCCAGGTCCGGCCAGATGTCCAGGATGCGCGCGGCGATGTTGGCTTCCTCGAGCACCGCCTCGAAGGCCGCCGCGTCGGTGTAATCCGGCATGCGGCCGACCATGCTCTTGAGCACGTCGAGCGTGAGGGTGTCGGCGCCGTAGAACTTCTTGAGCACCCGCCGGGTGACGTGGGCGTACCCGGTGTGGCAGGAGGCCTTCCACGCCCGCTCGACCAGCGGCCAGCGCTCGTCGATGGAGCGAGTCGAGTCGCCCAGGATGGCGGCTTCTTTGTCGCTGAGGCAATTGGAGGCCTCGCTGTGGTAGTATCCGCCGATGACGACCATGACCGGGTCGGTGTACTTAGGCCCGCACGTGCCGGAGTGATCGTGGCAGTCGATCAGCGGCACGCCCTGGCAATACGCCCGCAGCTCGTCATAGCACTTTGCAGTTCCTCGCATGGACGCTCTCCTGAGTAAGGGTTGTCCGTGGGATGGAATGATTGTACGGCCGGAAGCAATTCCGGCAAGGTGGATTTAAGTCGAAAAACAAAGCCTCGCCACGGTCGAACATGAACCTTCGGTTCAGATCAATTAGCCGCTGAGGTCGCTGAGGTCGCAGAGGGAAGAAGTTGTTTCATCTCTTTACATCCTCAGCGTCCTCAGCGACCTCTGCGGCTTAATCTATCGGCCGCATAATCGCATTCTGCAACAGATTGTGGGCCAAGCCCGCGCCGGGCTGTTTGTGGCTTCAGAGTTTGGGTGCTTTTTGTACGCTTTTTGGGTGTGTTTTTAGCCCTCCTGAGCAAAGCCAATTGTTGCACAACCTATCCCGCAATTGTCCGTTCGTTGTTCTTTCTTGTCTGTTTTCAGCGTTTCTTCAAAACCGTTGTTGATATAAGTACTTGTCTTCTAAATGGTTACAGTGCAATTAACCTTCCGCCTCGCCCCAGGCAGACAATATTCCCGCTTGCGGCTTGGCAGGCTTAATCGGTGACGACCGCGGATAAAAGATCATTCTCAATCCGCCCAAGGCACCACGCCCTCAGAAGAATTGTCCGTTGAGGAGATATATTGACATGTCTTGTAAGCGTGGTATATTGCCAGTAAGAGTAGTACTGTGGGCTGTAAGCTTGAGCCTTGCAGGGCTTCAGAGGTGCCATCAATCCGGTGGCAAACCCTGTCGGGCGGAGGCGAGCATTTCTGGCCCGTCGCAGTGTTTGAACTCGCGCCCTTTTTGTGCGTGTGTTGTTGGCACATTAGTTTCCTGACCAATGGCATCGTAACCAGTTTCGGCAACGCAAAACGGAGACACAGACATGACGACGATTCACAGATCAGCTTTGATCGGCACGGTGGTATGTCTGCTTTCGGCGGCCGCTGCTCCTGCGGCTGTGACTAACTACTGGTCCATCAGTCCAACGTCTGCCGACACGACCAATGGTCTGATCGATGTCGTCGGCGGAAAGAACGCCGTTGCCGTCGGCGGCGGGCCAAGCTCCAATCCGGCCAATTTCAACCCCGGCGCCACAGGCGACCCAAATGAGGCCGCAAGGATTTGGGGCGGCACGATCCAGGGCGGCGCCTATCAAACCCCCATCATGAGCCTCGGAACGTCGTTCACCTACGAAGCCGTGTTCCAGTTCACCAACTGGGCGACCAACGGATGGGGCTACTTTGCAGGCCGCAGCGACGGGCCGATCGAACTGGGCTTCAGGAATCCCGGCAACGGGTCGGGCTATTGGACCTTCCGCGACCCGGTCAACGGCAACGTCAACTTTGGCAACATCTCCACTCCGTTAGCCGCCAATGCCTGGTACCACCTGGCGGTGACCTACGACGGCGCCACCGCCAATCTTTACCTGACCCGGATCCAGGAGAATCTGACGGCCGTCAGCCTGCTGTCGACTGGAACGACGGCAGTGAGCAGGAATCCTACCGGCACCGGCAGAGGTCTCGACATCGGCTGCGCCCAGAACGCAACGTTCAACATGGGCGGCTGGGTCGACTGGGCCGCTCTTCATAACCGGGCTCTGACGCCGGACGAACTGCTGCTGAACCTCCAAAACAACGAGCCGATTCCCGAGCCGGCGACCATGGCTCTGCTGCTCCTTGGCGGCATCGGCGCGCTGCTGAAGCGCAAGAGACGCTGACCGCCTTGAGATCAAGAGCAGCCGCGGCAAGCGGGAACCGGGAATCGGGAACCGTGTGCCATGGCGGCCGTCCCTCAGCCGCCATGTCCCCGACCCGTGTCGCGGGCGTTTCATCCTGAGCCTGTCGAAGGACTGACCCGCGCGTGGCGAGGGCATCACCCAACCGCCTGTCACTGTCCGGCCGGAGATGTTTTCCATTTTCCCAAAAGAAAATCCCCCGCACCTGCGTCTGACAGTAAAGTACAGCCGCCAGTGAAGGCTCCCGTCTGGCCGATAGGGGGCTCGTCACTGTGGCTCGTACCCGTTCAGGAGCGGCAGCGATCGTCAACGTGGCACATCGTGAGGTAATGTGCGTGCTCGACCTCGCCGGCGGGCACTACAGGTCGGCCGTGCGGTTGAGCAGCCCGACGAGATCGGGGCTGGCGAGCGTTCCGGCGCGACGAGAGCAACACATCCGCAGGTGGAGCAACTGCGTCAGCGCACCCGCACCGCCCGCCCGTGGGGCCAAGGCTCGCTTCAGGACCGCCTCGGCGCCCTGCTGATAAAGGACTACATTGCGAAGAGATTATTAGATATGTAGTGGTCTTCACATTAGAGATCAAGAAGGCGAAGAAGAGAAAATGAGGATGCAAAAACCCGTATGGTGTCCATGGTATCCCCGGATAAGAGGCTTCTTTGCGGCAGCGACTTTTACTTTGGCGTTACTGGCCTCTTCCACACCTGCGAACGACGGGCCGCGCTTGGCGCCGGCCACGCAGGCTTCGCAAGCCGTTTCGACCATCGAAATCATTGCCAAAGGGCGCAGCCGTAGCGGGGATGCCATTGTCAGCCTGGGCTTGCGATTGGACGACAAACGCTTTGCCATTGATCTGAGGCTGCTCGAAGGCTCCGGCCCGATAGAACTGACTACTCATGATGGCAAGCGCCGTGAAGTCGGCGAAGTCACGGGCTCGGATCAAACTGTAGGGATCGCCATTGTTACTCCGACTGGAGATTCAGGAAAGGCCGAAAAGATATCCTCCTGGGCAAGATCGCTCGAAGAAAATAACACGGTAGTCGTAACCATGAATGGCGGCGACATGGGTCGCCAGAGCCAAAAGGTGCCCATCATAAGGCATGATCCATATCCGTTCTTTGGGCACGTCCTGACGCTGGGCATGGAGCGATCTCTGCCGCTGGGCACTGGGATTGTCTGCACGGAGCAAGGGCGGCTGGCCGGGATGCTGTCCGTCCAGGAAACCAAGGAACAGCGGGTGGCGGTCATGGTGACGACGGACTTTCTCCATGGCCTCAAATATCCAGCCGGGCCGGTAGCCCTGGATCGGTGGCGGCGGGATGCCCCCGACCAAAGCAAAGCCGATTTCCTCGTCAGGTCGGGGATGCTGCTGATATGGGCAGGCAAGGTCGGCGAAGGAGCCAGCAACCTGCATCGGGCGCTTCTTCAAGAACCCAAGGATCACCGGATCAACCTCCTGCTTTCGCGAGCGGCCCTCTACTGCAGCAAGAGGGAAGAAGCTCGCTCGCGTGCACAGGCCGTGGCGACCGCTACGGGTTCGGCTCAGGCCTGGGCCGAGCTAGCGCTGATATTTGCAGTGGATAAGAAGGAAGTTCAAGCCCTGGAGATGGCCAAGTCATGCGTTAACGCTGCGCCCGACTGGGCCGATGCGCATTACTGGCTTGGGTTGAGATTGGCCAAAGCGAACCAGTGGGTCGATGCGAAGAAAGAATTCCAGCGGGCCGCCGAACTCCAGCCGGACTACTTAGTGGCATGGGGGTGGATCGGCCATTGCTGCCAGGAGATGCAGCAGTGGCCGGAAATGGTCGAGAACGGCAAGCACATGATCGACATCAACCCCCAGTACGTCAACGGGTATGCCTGCACCGCAATTGGGTATTTTCAACAAAGGAAATGGAAGGAGGCGAGGCCCTTTACCGAGAAGAGCGTGGCGATGCTGCCCACAGAGCCCAGCTACCGTATGGCCTTAGGCAACATCTGCATTCTAACCGGCGACGTCGCCGGCGCACACCGAGAGATAGAGGCACTGAAGAAACTCGGGGCCGTGAAGGATGTCGAAAGACTCGCGACAAGACTCCGCTTGGCACAGGACCTGCAGAACGACAAGGTCAGCATCGACAAGTATCTCATTGATTGAAGTGGGATGCGGCCCGTCTGTAAGTCAATGATTCAGTTCGTGGTACGCCAGCAGCGACTGAGAAAGGAGAGGCAAGAATGTGGCTCGTGATCAGAAACACGGTTTGCGCTGCGATTGCTCTCGCTGCTGCGTGTTTTGTTGGCGGAGGGTGCAACTCGTCGCCCGATTACGCCGCAATTCCCGCCGCGCACGTTCCTCTTATTATCAAGGATCAGAATGGGAAGCCTTTGAACGATTGCGTTCTGCTGCAGGTATACCTGAGGTCCGAATGGCATGTTTCCGGCGGCTTCCCGGCTGGAGCCTCTGGCGCACCTGCTAATATCATTGATCATGCGACCTGCTCAGTGATCAGCAGCGGCCAACTCCTTCATCAGGAGGAAGTCCGCCAGAAGCATGGAAAGTATGCCGGGATGCTTCAGTCGTGGACCGTAAGTTGGCTGAATGACCTGAGGGTATACAGGAATGGGTATCTGCCCGAGGGCATCAGCGACTACGCGGTCAACCGTGCTGCTGAAAGAAATGAGCCGTTAACCGTTGTTCTTGTCCCTGAAAAACCAGGCGCCTACGATTCCGACTTCAATGCCGTCTATGCGGCTCAGCACCTTCTGCGAGTTTCCCTTCATCATCTCAATGTCAGTGACCCCGCTGTAAGGCGGCTAATAGAGTTACTCGACGAGAAACTTGAGAGGGTTGTGCTGGCCCCGCCGCCTTCCATTGGATACGGCCCATTGGAGAAACAAGATCAGCATGAGTCACGTGTAAGGTGGGAAGAGATCCTTCAAAAAGCCAAGACCGCACAGGCCGGCCTGCGAGCCATCCTGGCTAAAGGCAGCAACGCCGCTTCATGCACCAAGTAGTTCCAATCTGGTCATAGCCTGTGGCATCCTGTGTGTTGTGGGGATAACGGGGTCTGGGGGATAAAGGGGGGAAACAAAGGGGCGCTGACAAGCCGGGGCGGCGATGATGTCTTCGACGCCTGGAACCGATGAGGAAGACTTGGAGCTTGAACTATCTGCGTTCTTCGTGCCCTTTGTGGCCAGTCTCTCCTTGCGGGCATCATTTTCAGTCGCCCCGCTGGGGCTCTGGTTGCTGTTTGCTCGTTACCCCGGGCTGCGCCTTCGGCTTCACCCGGGGCTACTATCAGGCGCCCCTGACGGGGCTGAGAGGGCCCCTGGAGTGCGGCAGCGCTTGCCACGCTGTAGCCTTCGGCGAAGGCGGGACGCCGCCTTGGCTGTTGTTGGCTTGGAATCACCCCGTCGAGGCGAGCAGGAACAATGGAATGATGGAAGAATGGGGGGCGCGATGGTCCTTCCATTATTCCATCATTCCATTATTCCATCATTCCAGTATTCCCTCATTCCATCATTCCGTTTCTTCCTTCCTCCGCGCCCTCTGTGCCTCTGTGGTGAGTTTTTTTTCTTTGTGTTCCCCGTGATCTCTGGCAAAGTTGTTGCACTTCAGGAGTACGATAATGAGCATGCTTTCGGGCAATCCGATTCTCCCTGGCGTGGGCGTGTGCGACCCGCATGTCCGCATCTATGACGGCCGCGCGTATCTCTACGCCACGCACGACAAGAGCCCGGACAACACGTCGTTCGTCATGGACGACTGGTGGATCTGGTCGTCGCCGGACCTGGTACGCTGGACGCACGAGTGCTCGATCCGGCCCGAGCAGACGTACTACGGGCGCCCCGACAGCAGTTGCTGGGCCGTCGACGCCATCGCCCGCGGCGGGCGGCACTACTTCTACTTCTCCCGCGGGCCGGCGGAGATCGGCGTCGTCGAGGCCGACACGCCCGTGGGCCCGTGGCGCGACCCGCTCCAGGCCCCGCTGATCGCCGACGGCGCCGTCGCCCCTGACTCGCGAGACCCGGGCCTGTTCCTCGACGACGACGGCGAGGCCTACATCGTCTTTGGCACCTGGACGTTCTACATCGCGCGGCTCAAAGACAGCATGGTCGCCCTGGCGGAGCGGCCGCGGACGATCGAGATCATCGAGCCGCAAGGCCCCTATGGCGCGGGCAAGACCGACGACAAGCCCTACCTGCACAAGCGCGGCGGGATCTACTACCTCTCGTGGGGCTGCTACTACGGGATGTCGGAGAACCTCTACGGCCCCTACCGCTGCTGCGGCTCGATCGTCCTGGAGGAGAACGTCGAGCCGGAAATGCGATACAAGAGCCACGGCCTGACCTACGACCGCCACGGTTCGTTCTTCCAGTGGCGCGGGCAGTGGTACTTCATCTGCAACGACATGAGCCGCATCGGCAACCCCGTCTTCCGCGACTCGTGCCTGTGCTACGTGAATTACCGCCCGGACGGCAGCATCGAGCCGGTCAAGATCACGGCGGCCGGCGTGACCCTGCCGCCGCCATAGCGGCCCGGCGGAGAACTCAAATGACAAGGTACCGCAAAACGCGTCGCCCGGGCGCAGCGCCCTCGTGGATCAAGTACGCAATCTGGGCGCTGGTGGTGATCGCAGCGGTGGCATTTCTGATAATCCTTCAGATCCGACTGATACACCGGTAGTAAATCGCGATGCGAATTTGAACTTGATCGTGGAAGAGGCGGCCTGGTCCGGGTGTTTCACCGCGGAGATCGCAGAGGTGTTTCGAATGAAAAACAATTGTGGAAGTTCATATTAACGCCGACCGCGACGTTAGATGGTCTTGTTTTGAGCCCCTTGCTTCTCTGCGTACTCTGCGGTCGCTGCGGTTCATGCAGTTATCGGCCTAGAATGTCGCGCTGCCGGGGACGGGGGCTCGGCGGCTGCAAGGAATTGATGCGGACGACCTCCGCGCGTGCCGGCGCGTGCCGACATGTCACCACAATAAAGGAGCCCGAAATGAACAAGACTCTCCTGCTGGCCGTCCTGGCGGCCGTTGCTTTGGCGTTGGGCGTGGCGGCCACCGCCCAGACGTCGCTGCCGCCCAGTGAGGGGCAGACGTCCTTCAACCCCACGCGCATCCAGTGGTTGGCGATGGTGCTCAACGCCAAGAGCCGCCCGCCGGCCAGCACCACGCCGGGGTTCCTGCTCTATTTCCACCCCGACTCCAAGGCCAACACCGTCCTGATCCACGTGCTGTATTCCAGCACGGCCGATCGCAGCCGGATGCAGACGGCGGTGAACAACGCCCGCAACGCCGCCAACGGCGAGATCCACGGATTCGCCTGGCAAGGCTGGGCGAAGGTCAAGGAAAACTACGTGCAGGCCAAGTGACCGTCCCGCGTCGCATGGTTGTGTGGCATGGCCGTCTCGGCCATGCGTCGCTGTGTGGCATGGCCGTCTCGGCCATGCGTCCGGGAGCATGGGCGGGACGCCCATGCCACAAGGCGGTCCTTGACCGGGCGGGCTTCAGGGGGGACAATGCCGCTCTTATAGTCATGGCAACGCAACGTACACGAAAACCCTGGATGCTGGTGGCGGCGGGACTGGCCTGGCTGGTGCCCGGGGCCGGGCACGTCTACATCGGTCGGCCGGTCCGCGGGGCGATCATCTTCATCATCATCGCCGCGACGTTCTGGGCGGGCGTGGGCATCGGCGGGGTGATGACCGTCGACCCGCGCGAGCAGCGATGGTGGTTCATCGCCCAGATGTTCACCGGCGGGCACGGACTCATCGGCTGGCGCCGCAGCCGCGCACTCGACGACGAAATCGCCCAGCGCACGCACGATAAGGCCGTCGAGAAGTTCCAGGCGAACCAGCGCAACTTCGACCCCAACCGCTACGTCGCCAGTGCGGCGGCCCGAGCGGAAACCCTGAAAGAAATGGGCCTGGCCCTGCCGCCGCAGGTGGCCAACGTCGCGCAGTCGTACGCGGGCATTGCCGGGCTGCTGAACCTGCTGTGCATCTTTGACGCGCTGGTTCTGGCGGCCGCCGGCATCAGCGGCGAACCGCGCCGCCAGGACGCCCCGGAGACGGCGACATGATGGCCGCCCTGTTCTACAATCCGGTGGATCTGCCCTGGGGCCTGCATGTCTGGCTGATGCTGCCGCTGTGCCTGGCGGTGGCGATCATCTACAAGACCATCCGCGTCAAGCACCTGAGGCAGCTTCCGCTGGCGGTGGTGGGCCTGGTCTGCTACATCGTCCTTGGATTGGCCGCCCTGGGCGCCGCGCTGGCCGCCCTGCACGCCTGGTGGCCGTAACCGCCGCCGGTAGATTAAGCCGCAGAGGTCGCTGAGGACGCTGAGGATGTGAAGAGACAAAACAACTTCTTCCCTCTGCGACCTCAGCGACCTCAGCGGCTAATTTGGCCCCCCGGATCAATCGTCGTGCCACCTGATTGACGAGAAAGGCGGAGCTTTTTCGTCCTCACCGCCGCGGCGGCCGTAGTAATTGCCAGATTCATTCCCGAGCCTGCCTATAGTGTCAGCAGACGACCTATTATGAATTAAGGCCGAGGCGTATGAGATACGACCGAATCATCATGGACATCCAGGCCCAGGATGATTTTTTGAGTTCCTCGGGCGCCTGCTATCTGCCGCCGGCGGCGGTAGCCCGGCGAAACATCTCGGCGCTGTTCCGCTGGGCCCGCCAGGACGAAATTCCCGTCATCAGCACGGTGCTGCGGGTGCATCCGCACCGGATCGGCCCGATGGCCGACGTGCCCCACTGCGTCGACGGCACGGCCGGGGAAGAAAAGATCGCCGAGAGCATCCTGCCGCGGCGGATTAACTTCGGCCTGCGAAATACCACCGATCTGCCCGACAACGTTTTGGAGAAGTACCAGCAGGTCATTTTCGAGATGCGGTTCACCGACATTTTCAAGCACGAGCGAGCCGAGCGGCTGTTGACGGAACTCAACGTCGGCACGTTTATCTTGTGCGGGGCCGGGCTGTCGCAGGGGATCCAGCAGGCGGCAGTGGGGTTGCGGTCGCGCGGGTTCGCCGTGGTGCTCGCTCGCGACGCGGTGGTGGCGCTGCCGGGCCCGGGGCTGGAGATGGCCCTCAAGCAGATCCAGGCCAAAGGCGTGATCTTCGCCCCGACGTCGGAGATCGTCCTCACCCACCCGGTCCGCCGCCGGCAGAGCCTGCGACTGCAGCCGCAGAAATAGCCCGCGACCGATTGCGGATTTGTGATTTCGGATTGCGGATTATTGCTGCATGTCACGCTGCGCATGGCGACACGCGTTGTTCAGCGGGTCGCCATGGGGTGTGCGCGATCATGGCGACCCACGAGAAACAGAAACGTGTGTCGCCATGCCACCCATGCTCACAAACCTCTGCGGGCTCGGCGATCTCCGCGGTGAAATAACCGTCACACGTCGAGGTTTTTCACGGTCGTGGCGTTGGCCTCGATGAAGTTCCGCCGCAGCTCGACGTTTTCGCCCATCAGCAGGGTGATCATGCGCTCGGCCTCTTCGGCTTCCAGGTCCGTCACGCGGCGCAGGACGCGGCGCTCGGGGTCCATGGTGGTTTCCCACAGCTCGTCGGCGTTCATCTCGCCCAGGCCTTTGAAGCGTTTGATCTCGGTGCCCTTGCGGCCGAGTTCCTGGATCCCGTCGGGGATCTCCGAGATGTTCTCCAGCTCGTGCGGCCCGTCCTCGTTGACGAGGATGAACTTGGCCGGGGGCATCTCGCCGGTGATCATTTCCACGCGGCGCGTGAAGTAGTCGGCCATATCCAGCCCGCGCAGCTCCAGGGCCTCGATGACGCTTTCGATAGACTTGACCTCGTGCAGCTCGGCGCGCTTCTGGATGGGCGAGGCCTCGGGTTTGGCCGCTCCATTGCCGTTGCCGTTTTCGTCCAGCACGCTGACCTTGTGCTTTTCGAGCAGGCCTTCGTATTCCTCGAGGCTGTAGCAGAAGACGCTCTGACCGTCGATGAGCAGCCAGTGGGACGGGAGCTTTCGCCCCTTGCGGTTGGCCAGCAGTTCGGCCAGCGTCAGCCCGCGGCGGCGGAGGATGCGGCCCTTGTCGGCAAGGTCTTCCAGCAGGCGGATGAGTTCGGCCAGCGCGGCGCCTTTGAACTCGGCGGCGAGTTTGGTTTTGCGTCCCGACACGTCGCGCACTTCCAGGGTCGTGCCGTCGAGGCCCCACTCGTTCAGCGTGCGGCGCATCTCGACTTCTTCGAGCACGTACTTCTTGAGCTTCTTTCGCGTGATCAGGTACAGCGGCGCCTGGGCGATGTAGATGCGGTTCTCGCTGACCAGCGGGCGCATGTAGCGGAAAAAGAACGTCAGCAGCAGCGCCCGGATGTGGCTGCCGTCGACGTCGGCGTCGGTCATGATGATGACCTTGCCGTAACGCAGCTTGCTGAGGTCGAACTCGTCGACCCCGATCCCGCACCCGATCGCCGAAATGATGAACTGGATTTCAGCGTAGTTCAGGATGCGGTCCAGGCGGGCCTTCTCGACGTTGAGGATCTTGCCCCGCAGGGGCAGGATCGCCTGGTGGGCGCTGTTGCGGCCTTGCTTGGCCGGCCCGCCGGCCGAATCGCCCTCGACCAGGAACAGCTCGGTGCTCTCGGTGTCTTTGCTGCGGCAGTCGGCGAGTTTGCCCGGCAGCGAGCCGCTGGACAGGGCGCCCTTGCGGCGCGTCAGGTCGCGGGCCTTGCGGGCGGCCTCGCGGGCCTGCATCGCCTGCAGGCCCTTGCGGACGATGTGCTTGGCCTCGGCGGGGTGTTCCTCGAGCCAGCTTGCCAGCAGTTCGTTGACGGCCTGGGTGACGAAGCCCTCGACCTCGCTGTTGCCCAGCTTGGTCTTGGTCTGCCCTTCGAACTGCGGGTCAGGCACCTTGACCGAGACGATGGCCGTGAGCCCCTCGCGCAGGTCGTCGCCGACGGGGGTGGATTCGTTCTTGAGCAGCTTGGCGTTCTTGGCGTAGGCGTTGACGGTGCGCGTCAGGGCCGAGCGGAACCCCGACAGGTGCGTGCCGCCCTCGAGGGTATTGATGTTATTGGCGAAGGAGAAGACCGTTTCGCTGTAACCGTCGTTGTACTGGACGACCGCGTCGAGCGTCAGGCGCGTGTCGGGGTCTTCCTTGTGGATCTCGATCGGGCGCGTCAGGGGGACCTTGCCCTCGTTGAGGTGCTTGATGAACGCCACCAGCCCCTGCTTGAACTGGAAGACTTCCTCTTCCTTGTCGCTGCGCTCGTCTTTGAAGCGGATGCACACGCCCTCGTTGAGAAACGCCAGCTCGCGCAGGCGCGTGGCCAACTGCTCGTGGCGGAAGTTGATCTCGGGAAAGATCTGGCTGTCGGGCAGGAACGTCACCTTCGTGCCGCTGCGTTTGCGCTGGCCGATCTCGCGGATGTCGCCGGCCTTGGCCCCGCGCTCGAACTTCATCGCGTAGACCTTGCCGCCGCGGCAGACCTCGACCTCCAGCCACTCCGACAGCGCGTTGACCACCGAGGCCCCGACCCCGTGCAGACCGCCGGAAACCTTGTACGCCCCGTGGTCGAACTTGCCGCCGGCGTGCAACTGGCAGAACACCACCTCGAGCGTCGAGATCTTCTCCGTCGGGTGCATCCCGACGGGAATGCCTTCCCCGTCGTCGGTCACCGTGACCGATTCATCCGGATGCACCGTCACGGCGATGTTGCTGCACCGCCCGGCCATCGCCTCGTCAATCGCGTTGTCGACGATTTCCCAGACGAGATGGTGCAAGCCCCGCAGCGTCGTGTCGCCGATATACATGCCCGGACGTTTCCGCACGGCTTCCATGCCGTGCAGCACCTTGATCTGGCTTTCGTCGTACGTCGTCGGCGCTGATGTTTCGCTTGTCGCGGCCTCGTCCTTGGCCATACGCTCACGTCTCCAATCCTGTGCGGACGCCGGGGTGCAAAAAAGCCTCAGGAGTCCGCTATCTGAGCTGCGGAAGCAGTCGAATAACCCAACGGAGATTATCCCAAATTCCGCCGCGCAACGCCAGCAAAATGCATGCAGTCACCGGGCGTTAAGATATGAAAATAACCGCCGAAACTTCGGACTTGTCGCCTGAAAAATCGAGCCGCTTGCGGCTTGGCAGTCCCACTGCGCGCGCCGCGGAGCGGCTCGTTCAACCTGCAGCCGCCACGCAGGCGGTTCGCAGCAACTGCGCCTTCAAGATGCGCTGGCGAACCTGCCGCAGGATTTCCATCTGCCGCTGGCGTTCCTGGGCGATGGTCTCTGCCGTGGGCGGCACGAACTGCCCTGCGATCCGTTTTGTTTCCTGCTCGACTGTAAACATATAGGCCTGCCCTTGCTTTGTTCATTGTAGGCCGTCACTTGCACGAACGACCCTGCCGCCGACCGGCCCAGGCGTCCGAAAGCGGCCCGCACAGAAGTATCGGCTAACAAACTTTGCCAACTAAATGATTTACGAATGATTCAGAATAAAAGTTTTTTCAGACTTGGATTAACCGCCGCCAAGTGGACATGGCTGGCAAACGAGAATCACAGGTAAATAGACGGTACACGAAAGGCCGGGGCAGCCGTGCTCGTAAGAGCGTAGTAGACCCACGCCACGATCATCCAGATCAGGGCCGCCAGAATCTCGCCGGCGATAAGGCCGATGAAGACCGGCTTGTACCGCTGGTAGCCCCCCGCCCCGCCGACGCGCGTGACCACCTCCTTGATCGCCCATCCCAACAGAAAGCTCGGGGCAAACTGGCAGATCGTGTCGGTGCCCCAGATGATGAACACCACCGGGTGCAGCGGCCACCACGGAAACCGCAGGCGCAGCCATGAACATACGGTCACCAGCGCCAAGCCGGCCAGGGCGGGCTTGTAGAACGCCGCCTCTGCGGCGATCTTGCCCCAGGACAGCGTTCCCGCCTCTGCCGCCGGCGGCGCGTCGCGGGAGATCAGAGCCCCCAACCGCTCAAACGTGAACGAGGGCATCTGGTACTGCGCCCAGAAGTAGTGCCGCCCCGCGGCCACGGTGTATTCCATGTAGATCGTCGCCGGGACCGCCACCGCCAGCGAAAGCAGCCCCGCGACGATCATCCACCGGCTCAGGCGGGCGGGGCGCAGGTCCAGGCGGTCGCCCAGGCGCATCGCCACCGCCGCCATCGGCATCAGGGCGATCTTGGGGTCGTACAGCAGCACCGCGCTGAGCAGGCACAGGATCACCAGCCCTTGCGCGCCGAGGGCTTCGAAGCCCATCGCCCCCAGCAGCACACCGCTGGGCCACCACGAGGGTTGAATCATGAACGAGCCCGTCTCGACGTGTACGCGCGTCACGACAAGCATCGCCAGGCCGATCAACACCACCGCCAGGACCGCCACCAGCCAATGCAGCCCGGCGACCTGGTTGAGCAGGATGGCGCTGGCGGCGCCGCAAAGCACCAGCCCGCGCAGGCCCCAGAGCTCGCCGCCGGTCACTCTCTCGCCGCGCGGAACGCCCAAAGCCCGTATCGCCAGCGAACCGTAGAACCGCTTGCCCACGTACAGCACCATCAACGCCACGCCGATGTACGCCCCGAACCGCAGGGAATTCCACGTGTCGAACCCCAACTGCCCCGCGTACGGCGTGTCGGACGCCCAGCCCCCCGCCAGGGCCGAGGCGTATACCACTGCAAAAAGCATGTGGTTAATGCCGATCGAGAACGACGCGTCGCTGCGGATAAAGTACGCCAGGCCGACTACCAGGAACACCAGGCGAGGGTTGAACAGCCAGTACCACCGATGCACGTCCTGCAGGGCGGGGAACCGCTGCACCAGGCCCGCCAGGCTCACCTCCAGCGGGATGGTGAAGCTGGAATGCGTGTACATCGCCAGGGCGTTGACGCTCAGCCACGCCACCACGCCGCCGCAGGCCAGCCAGAACAATCCGCTGCGCAGAACGCTCGGCGCGGCGCGGGGGTCGGCGCCGCTGGTCAGTTCGGCGGCTACCTCCGCCAGCGGGTACGCCAGGGCCTCGCGCTGCGACCATTGGCGGTGGATCACCAAAGCCATGCAGAAGTTGCCCACGATGAACAACCCCGCCAGCGGCATCCAGAATGCCAGCGTGCGCGAGAACGCGTGCCAGGCAACGGCGTCGGGGGCCGGCCAGTCGTCAGCCCGGTCGACGCCGGTGGTGAACTCGGTGACGATGTGCTTGTACTCGTCGGCGTTGGCGCCCTTGTCGGCCAGCATCACCGGCGGGGCGTAGCGCACCAGGTCGTGCTTCTTCCAGTTGGGCTGCGTGCGGTTGAGCTCGTGCGGCGTGACGAGGATATCCACGAAGCTGTGCATCATCGTGTATCCGGGGATGGCGCTGGCCGCCAGTCCCAGCGCCACCACCACCGCCCACTCCCGCCCCGCCAGCGGCCTCAAGCGCACCGCCCGCATCGCCGGGTTAACGGCGATCAGCCCCACCAGCAGCGCCCCGTAGACGATGGTCGGCACCAGGTTGCCCGCCAGGTTGCTCTGCAGCAGAACCCAGTCGTTGAAGTACGTGAACAGAGCGATAAACGCCCCGAAGATCAGTCCCAGGATGATCGAGCGAACGCTCATGACATGAAGTTACCACGCATGACGGGTGCGGCGACATGCGTTTTTTGGAATGAGGGAATGGTGGAATGGTGGAATGATGGAATACTGGAATACCCGAATGATGGACCCGCCGCTTGGGGCTTGGCGTCCTTTCATCGCCCGCTACGCCTGCAACCACACCGGACTCGACCACGCCTGCGCGCCGCTGGCGCACGTGACGCGGGCGCAGTAATACACAAAGCGCCCCACGTATTTTGAATCCAACCACAAGCTATCCATCGCATCGTTGTCTCGGGCGGTCAACTTCGCATGCCAGTCGCCGGGGCGCTGCGAAACGATCACGCGGCCGTTGCGGATGACGTCGATAGAGACAATGTCGCTCTGGGCGGCCGCGGTCACGTCGATCGCCCGATCGCCGCCGGTCCATTTGGTCATCTCGCCGCCGCCCAGGCCGGCGATTTGTGCGTCCAGATAGATCCGCTCCAGGCTCGTCGCGTAGCAGCGGCGCGAGGCCATGGCGGCGTAGACATTCTGCCGCGTCAGGCTCGGGCAGCGCACTGCCGTCATGCCCGGCAGGCGGTCGATGTGGCCGGGCTCGAAGCCCCCGCCGGCGGGCATGGTTGCGTGCGTGTCGGTGCCGCCGACGAACCCCACGCGCAGCCCGCGGGCCAGGAAGTCCTGCACGTAGCTGGGACCGGGATTCACATCCTTGAGCGCGTTGGGGTTGCCGCGATATTCACTGGTGCCCCACTTGGAATGAATCTCCACCACCGGCATCGCGTCGGGGCCCGGATAGATCGCGTCGGGGATCTCGCCGTGCTTGCCGCTGCGCGTGGTGTGGTGCGGCACGACGATGGCCTGCCCGGCCCCGAGCTTCTCTTCGAGCTTGCCCGCCAGCGTGAGCAGGTTGCCCTCGTCGTGCTGGTCGATGAACATCTCCGGCCAGCGCGTCATGTAGACGTTGGCGTCGCCGCCGGCCCCGCCGACCAGCGAGGCCTCGTACGCCGGCAGCGTCACGAACTCCGGCGGATCATCGTGCGCCTCGCAGGCGAGCATCTGCTGCTTGAAGCGTGCGAACTCGCAGCGCCCGTTCGAGACGTGGTCAGCTACGGCCATCCAGTCCAGCCCGCTGACGTACCGCCCTGCCGCATAGCCGAAATCCAGTGAGCGGCACTTGTCGGGGTGGCACTGGCTCAACACGCTATGCACGTGCGGGTCGCCCCAGAAGATCTCGTGGCAGTCCGCCGCGGTACACAAGGTCGGGTTGCTGTAAAAGACCTGCCCGCCCAGGTCTGCCCGGAGTCGCGAGAAGCCCTCGGCGGCCGTCAGCGCCTCCACCATCGCTACGGAAGGCTGACCTCGCTGGAAGGCGATCTCCGCCAGCAGTTGGCCGCCCTGGTCCGTCAGCTTGACGCCGGCGCACTGCACGCTGGGGTACCCCAACTCGTCAAGCACCGCAACGCACGCGCGGAACGCCCGCCCCGGTCGCGTGATGGTTGGAATCGCAATAGAGACCTTCGCCGGCGCCCCCCCCGGGGCCTCCAGCGCCAGCACGCGCTGATCATATTGAGGAGGAAAGATGACACTCATTCCCACAATATACTCCTTCTCACGGCCCCCATGCCAGCGCGGGCCGCCAGCAGCGTCAAATAGTCTATTGAATCAGACACCCAATATCTAGGGTCGGAGTACCCGAATGCTTCAATATATGGGCATCGATCCAGACAGAGTCAAATAGCCGTCAAATGAAACGTGGCCTGTCCCAATAGTCACTTAAGCCCAAAACGGTACATAACTTGCATGTCGCTTCGATTCGCTTTCGGGGTTATGGGCTCGGATCACGCCGGCTTCGATGGCATCGCTGATAATCCTTGAAACCTGTGCGCTGTTCTGCTTTTCGATTCCGAACCGTTCCCGCAACGTACTGTTGTTCATCCTTTTCCGCTGAACGTGCTGCAAGCAGGCATGTAGATAGCAGGCTCGAATACGGTCCGTCTTGTCCATACTGGCGAAGGGTCTATGTGCAAACAGGATCGCTCGGGTATGCCCACCTACTGCTTCAAACAGAGGAGCGGGCAATTGATAGAATTCGGTCTGAAAGACGACCTTGTCCACTCCGCTGCCGCGTTCCTCGCAGATGCCTGCTCGCCGTAAGAACGAAGCCAGCGCCTCATTCCGGGACCGCGGCGGAGTGTCCAGGAATCGCTCGGGGTCCATCAAGGGTTCTCCAGGATTAGTGATTTCCAGACGCCCGTCAAATACTTCGACCATCGGACCGGCCCCGTTGACCGTAAAATCCTGATGGATGATCACGTTGGCCACTAACTCGCGAATGGCCAATTCTGGATATATCGGAACTGCCTTGCGAAGTGCGTCCCCAATTACCTCGTTCTCTGGCAAGATGCCCTTCAGGAATCCAATCAATCCTTCGAACCCGGCGGCATAACCCTTACGCCCCTGATGCTCCCGCTTTGTCCGGATCCGTCCGTCTCCTTCATACTCTACAACGCGCACCGCTTTTCGGGCCAAACGCTGAAACTTGGACAGATCGGAGGCGAACAGCACCGCCCCCAGATTCAGAATGTCCCACTGACCACCCTCTCGGGCCTCGATCATGTGGTCGTCTACAAGACGGGCCAAGATCCCGTCGCGGGTTTCCGGCAACGGCACATTGAGCAGCGTGAAATAAGCGGGATAATCCAGCAGCGTCAGCACGTCCGCGCCGCTCACGCGCTCGGCCGCCACTTGCTGCTCAAACGGCGTGATATCGAAAATCCGTCACAGCTCGCGTTCCTTTTCCGGAAAATCCTTCAGCTTTTTCTTGTAAGATCCGATCCGAACGTATTCCACGCCTTGAAACTGCACCGGCTGGTGTGCTGCGCAAGGAATCTCGATCATTGAAATGCTCTTGCCATCCGTCTCGAATTCCACCAGACGCAAATGAATCCGAGGGCTCAACAGCCGAATAAGCCAGTTTTCCAGTTCCTCATTGCCCTTCTTCGCCAGTGTCGGCCGAAAACTCGTCCCCACCAATTCATGCGTCCCGTCGGACACGCCCCACATAAGATAGGCATTAGTCTTTCCCCACAGTGCCGCCGAATTGGCAAGCGCCGAAATGTATTCGCCGATGTCTTCCGGGTTGGCATTGTCGCACTTGAATTCAACCCATTCCGTTTCCTTAGGGAGTTGGCCCAGTTCATGCGCGAGACCGGCCAAATATTCCGGGCTGTCATTCCGCACCATCAAGCACCTCCACGACGAGTAGAGGCTCGTCATCCCCCAGCATCGGAGGCATCTTCGCGCTGGTCATAGCGTTTCCCTTTCTTTGGGAGTCGACTGCCTGCCCCACAAACAGGACCTCAGAATTTGACAGTTATTTTCATCGGCTGTCAAACGTTCTGTTTGACGATACCTCAAGCGATGCTTGTTTTGGACTGGACGTCGCGTTTCTTGACGCCGCAGCCTAGCGAACGGTGGCGATTTTGAAAAAGGTAAGCCCAAGCGGCTGGACTTGGGCGGTCATTGGAGGGAGGGTAGAACGGGAGTTCTGATAGCCTGGGCCATCACGTCGGCCAAGTGTGCCTGATCGACATTGCCCACCGCGCAGTAGGTGTATTCCCCCACCCCGCAGGCGAGCATGTTGGTGCCTTTGGCCGAGCTGCTGCGGGCGGTGCGGCCGTCAATTCGGACCGATCCGCCCATCCCCAGCGTCTCGACCTTGTCAGGAACCACTACCAGCGAGACCGGTCCCTGGGCCGTCTTGAGCACGAAGCAGCCCACGGCGCGGCCTCGGAACTTCTGGGTGCAGCAGCACGCGACTTCGCCGCCGCCGCAGGGGGCGCTGAGCGAACAACCGGTCTTGTCCTTGAGAAATGCCTCCATCTCCTGCGCGTTGCCGCAATGGACATTGCTGCCGCCGTGCGTCATGGCCTGCACGTTCTGGCGGTGGATCTCCACCAGCGCCGCCTGGGCGGCCGACGCGTCGGCAGGCCAAAGCATCGCCGCGCCCGCCACCACCAGCACCATCGCCGCGGCCGCCAGCGACGCATACCGCCACAGATGCGGAAAACGCATCACTCGCCGCCCTGGTTCCGTCAGAGGCGGGGCTTGCCCCGCGCATTGCTGGCTCACCCCAACGGTCTGCCTGCGAATCCGCGCCGCCAGTTCTGCCGGTGCATGCACACCCTCATGCGCCGCCCGCAGCCGCGCCCGCAACGACCGCATTCCCGCCAGCGCCTCGCGGCACTGCGAGCATGCGCCGAGGTGCCCGGCATGGGCGGCCTCGTTCAGCAGGGCCTCTTCGAATTGTTCAGCCGTCAGGTGCATCGTCGTTTCCCCGGCCCCAGGCCAAGCTCGTTGGCGTGGGCCTCGAGTTTCGTTTTCAGAACCGCCCGCGCCCGGTGCGTGCGGCTCTTGATCGTCCCGACCGCCACGTCCAGGACCGCCGCGACCTCGTCCTGGCCAAGCCCCTCGACGTCGCTCAGGAACAGGCACAACCGCTGGTCGTCGCTCAACTGCCGCATGGCCGTGATCACCTGCGCGTCGGAGAAATTCTCCAGCAGGTCCTGCGCGTCGGTCCAGGTGGTCGCGGGCGGCTCTTCCGCGGCCGCGACCAATTGCTCGTCCAGGCAGACGCCCTCTCCGGCCACCCGCCGATGCCGCAGCAGGTCGATCCAGCAGTTTCGCAGAATGCGGGTCAGCCACGCGCGGCAGCTCGTGCCGACGGTGAATCCTTTGAAGTTTTCAAACGCCTTGAGAAAGGTCGCCTGCGTCAGGTCCTCTGCCGTTGCGGGGTCGTGGCACAGCGCCGCCGCGGCGCGGTACACCGCGTCGAGCCAAGGCAGGGCGATCGTCTCAAAGTCTTTCGTTTCGGCCATCCAGCGCAGCGCTTTCCGCCATCAGAATAAACGTACCCGCGAGTTAATTCGTTCCCTGATTGTAAAGTGTTTGCAGCAATCTCGTCATGTTATTTGCTCGCGCACTGACTGCCGCTTGCGGCTTAGCAATTTTTCGCCGTACCCATCGTCCTCAGCCTCTCTGAGCCTCTGTGGCAATCCTTTTTCCCGAAGCATGCGGATAGACAAGACCCCGCTTGCTGGATTACGATGCGACGAATATGAAACAGAAGAAAGCATTCAGCGACTTTGCTGGGACCGGCAAACTGGTCCGCTTTACACGGCGCTTTGCGCCCGAGCACTTGCTCAACGGGTACGTTCTGCGCACCGGCAGGGAGCTGATCCTGGTGCATATGTTCGATGACTTTAAGGGCGACGGGTACTCGATCGTCCGCCAGGAAGACATTGAAGACTTTCGCCAGAGCCAGTTCGAGGACTGGTTCGATCACATGCTGCGCAGCGAAGGCCTGCTCGGCGGCCTCAAGATCAAGGCCGAGATCGACCTGACCGACATGCACAGCGCCATCCAGAGCGTCTCACGCAGCTTCGAGCAGATGATCATCGAATGCGAAAGCGAGGAGGGAGACGCCAACGCGTTTTACATCGGCAAGGCCGTCTCGATCGCCAAGACCTGCATCCAATTCAGCCACTACGACGCCCTGGGCTTCTGGAGCCAGCGCCCTGAAACGATCCAGATCCCGGATATCACCGTCGTGCAGTTCGACACGCCCTACATCCGGACCTTCTCCAAGTACCTTCGCCCCGGCCAAGCACCAAAGTCGCCGCAGTAGAACGGGGATGATAGAGCCGCTGAGGTCGCTGGGGTCGCTGAGGAAGAAGGAGATGGGGAACACAGAAGGATGGATGAATGGATGAGTGGATGAGTGGATGGATGGGGGAACCCGATCATCCAGCCATCCAACCATCCAATCATCCGCTCGTCCATCCATCCAACGTCTTCTTTCCTCAGCGACCTCAGCGACCTCAGCGGCTACATTCATAACCCAACCGAAGATTGGACAAGCGCCGCCGCGCGGATTAATATCCGGCCATGCCTTCCATTGAACATCTGGCGCTCAACGTTCCGGACTCTGCCGCCATGGCCGATTGGTACGTGCGGCATCTGGAGATGCGAATCCTGCGATCCGGCGGGCCGCCGCATCATGGACGCTTCCTGGCTGATGAAGCGGGGCGGTGCGTGCTGGAACTCTACAGCCGCCCCGACGACGGTATCCCCGACTACGCCGCCCTGCACCCGATGACCCTGCACGTGGCCTTCAACTGCCTTGACGTGGCGGCCGCCTTCAAGGCGCTGACCGCCGCCGGTGCGGTCGTCGTGGACGCACCCACCACCGACGCCGACGGCAACACCTTCGCCATGCTCCGCGACCCGTGGGGCGTGGCCGTCCAACTTGTCCGCCGCGCGAAGAGCCTGCTGCCCGAACTGCCGGTCTGGAAGCACACCACCTCGTTTCGGTACGACAAGTTCCACACGAAGGAGTGGTACGCCACGTGGTTCGAAAGACTGGCAGCGGATTACGGGCTTGCGCTCGTTGACGATAGTGCCCAGACGCGGAACATCTTCACGCCCGAAGACCTGGAAACGGCTTTGCCGGAACTCGGCTCGCCGCAGAGCATCGAGGAGTTGCATCGGCTGGGCCTGGCGCCGCTGGAGCAGAAGAAGATCGATCAACTCTGCAGGCCCATCACGTTTCGTACGCGGGTCTATCACAGCAAGGGCGGCGTGGTAACGCTCGAAGTGCGAGCGGCTCAGGGAAACGAGTTTCCCGCCATCGGGATCGAGCTATGGTGGGAAGAAGAGCTGCGCCTGTTCGGCGGGTTCATCGACCTGAAGGTCCGAGGCGATAGGAAGGTCTTCGATCAAATCAAAACCTTCCTGTCGATACGAGCTTAGTCGCATTGAGCGATGATGCGGGACCCGTTAGCGGCGGAGCTTGCTCCGCGCGTTGCGCGCACAACACGTCGAGCAAGCTCGACCGCTAACGGGAGTTCGACTTCGCCGCCTCCCGTTCTCACCTCGTCCTGCTCTGTGCCTCTGTGGTCAATCCTTTCGCGTCAATTTGGACGAATTTAATCTTTGTTCCCACGTATGTTCTTGCATTAAAGAGATTAAGCGGTAAAATTGGTCGCTGTTCACAATCATCTGCGGAGGCGCACGTGCCGGACACTGCTTTTCACAGCGATAAACCACTCGATGACTGGCTTTTTGATCTGTACGACCGCATGCTCGGCGAGGTCAAGTTGCCAGCCGTTCTGGAGGATGTCGCCCGCGCCGTCTGCGAAGACCGCAAGGCCCAGCGCGCGGCGATCTATCTTGTCGACCACGCCACGGCCGAACTCAAGTCGGTCGTCACCATCGGCAACGTCGCCCAGATTATTCACGTGCCGATCGACGATCAGTCGCTGGCGGGCTATTGCGCCACGCACCAGAAGGCGTTCCACGTGCCTGATGCGTATGGCGATCTGTCGGGTATTGCCCCCGGGCTGCATTTTGACGACGCCTGGGACCGGCTCAACAACTTCCGCACGCGCGATGTCCTGTGCGCCCCGGCCATCTTCAAGAACACGCTGGTGGGCGTGGTGCAGTTGATCAACGGCCAGGAGGGGCACTTCACCCCCGACGACCTGGCGCCGCTGAAGAACGTCGCGCGGATCATCGGCTACGCCCTCTACCACGCCAGACTCTACGACGACCTGGCCACGATGAGGCGCCTCGAGCACGAGAAGGCCGCCTTCATGCGGTTGATGGTGCACGAGCTCAAGAGCCCGGTGGCGGCTGTCAAAATGATGGCCGAGTTGCTGTCTCGCAAGGCCGGCGGCGACGCCCACACCGTCGAGATGGCCGCTCGCATCGCCCGCCGCGGCGACCACATGATCCAGCTCATCCAGGACCTGACGGAACTGGCGTACGTCAAGTCCGCCACGACGGCAGGCAAGGTCGAGGTGCTGGACCTGGTCGAGCAGACGCAGACCGTCGCCGAACACTACCGCGAGCAGGCCCGGGCTAAAAGTCTGGCATTCGAGACGCATCTGCCGCCCCAGCGCCTGGCCGTTCGCATCGACACCAAGGCTTGTGAACTGATCGTGTCGAACCTCATTTCCAACGCCGTGAAATACACCTCTGCCGGCAGCATCCAGGTGCGCCTGCGCCGCGAGGACTCCTGGGCGGTGCTGTCGGTGGCCGACACGGGAATGGGCGTCAGCGAGCAGGAGATCCCCAAACTCTTCCAGGAGTTCTACCGCGCTGCCAACGCACGCGCCAGCGGCATCGCCGGAACCGGCGTGGGCCTGGCCGGCGCCAAAGCCCTGGCCGAACGCTTCGGCGGAGGAATTGAACTCCAGACCGCTCTGGGAACTGGCTCGACCTTCACCGTCCGCCTGCCCCTTCAAAACGCCCCCTCGCCCGCGGCAGGAACCTTCATCTCAGAAGCCCCACCCGTCCCCGCCCAGTGACGGGGCTGCAGAGATCCTCACCGCGGAGATCGCAGAGCTCGCAGAGGCATAATGCTTCATTACTCCGCCGCCGCGCGAACCGAGGCGGGGCTGAGGATCCACGGGCCCGCGTTGATGGCCGTCATGTCCATGACTCGCCTGTCGAGCATCTCAATCATCGCATATTTGCAGTCGCGCTGGCGTTTCAGCTCTTCAAGTTCCAGAACGGCCCGAAGACATAATTCCATATTGCTGATACAGACCTGAATCTTCGATGACGCAACCGATCGTTGCCCTACGAGCCTGTCGCGTTCGCTCCTGGTCTCGACAAGTTCCTGCATAAAAAGCGCCTCGTATCTCCGCTCGATCTGCGAGCTGACGGCCGTGATATGCCGTGAAGGTTGAGTGGTCGCCGCCGCGGCGGCTTGGCCGGACTCTTCCAGAATGCGTGTCTCCGCCGCAAGGGTTTGAAGCTTCTGGAGCACTGCATCCCGGCTGGCGGGGTGGCGAGCGGCCATCCACGCCGCGCCGCCGCCTTTGGATTGTTTTTCCTCCATCTCTTTCAACCTGGCATTGACCGCCTGCAATTGAAAATCGACTGTGAGCTGTTCATCCATGAAGTGGGCACGCTGGCTGGTGAGTATCTCGATGCCTGCCGCCGCCGATTGAATCATTCCCATCTTGCGGCGGATATCACCCAGTTCATATTCCACAACGGTCTTCTGCCTCGTCAAATCCTGTACAGCCTCTTTCAGTTGTGCCTGTGCAACAGAGCGGCGTTGGGCAACAAACGCTTCCGACAGAGCGTTGGCCAGTTCCGCGGCCTCCAGATCCGTCGAGCAGTTGTGAACGCCGACGCCGACGATCCGGTTCTCTGAAAAGCCGATAGGCTTGACGCTGACATAGTCGCTGAAACTCAAGCCTTCGCCGGGCTTCTTGCCGGCGATGGTCCTTCCCTTCATCCGCATGTCGTTGAGGACCGCCGGCCAGACATTCAGGGCTATCTCCTGCTCTGCCGAGGCGGGAGAGGGGACGTCAGCCAGCAAAGCCGACGCCTGGGGCTTCGCGGGGCGGATCAAGCCGCCGGCCGTCAGGGCGATCGCGCCCACTCCGATTGCCACTGCCAAAAGCACGATGAGCACGATGGCCGTAATCTTCCATCCGGCGCCTGAACGGCGCGGGTCAAGCGGCGGCGGAACTTGAGTCTGTTCACTCATGTGATTCTCCCTGTGCAAAGGACCATGGCCCAGAGAGTAACACATCATCCCGACAGGTTGAATTGAAAACAATTGCCCGCGGCGCTAATCCGCAATCCGAAATCCCAAGTTTACTTGGCCAGTTCGAAGATGGTCATCGTCTTGACGACGGTGAGGTCTTCGGGGAAGGCGTGGAAGGCGAAGACGTGCAGGGCCTCGGGCTTGGCGTCGTAGTCGATGAACGTAAAGGGCGTCAGGGGCGGGCGGGTCATCCACATCGGGAAGGGGACGAACAGACCGCGCTGGGCTCCGACGCGCGCCAGGTCGTGGTGCGTCTTGGAATACACCTGCGGGCTCATCGTCTCGACCTGGAAGCTCATGATGTAATGCACGCCGCCATGCTGGCTCTGCTCGTGCTCGTTCTCGCCGCGGAAGGGCATCTCGATCAGGCGCCCGCGCTGGGGCAGCTCGCTGCCCTCGGGCGCGACGACCTCGACCAGCGTGGAACGCTCCTGGTGGAAGGCGATGACATGGCTGCAGCCGGTCACCCAGATCTGCGCCTCGTAGCCGCTCTTGACCACGTGGTGATCGTGGTAGATGTCGAACAGCTCCGGGTGCAGCGGGCGATCGAACAAGAAGAATCTCAGGCTGGCGACGCTTTGTTTCTGCCCTATATTCATGGGGGCAAGTCCTGCTCCGTTGCTCTCCGGTGCAACTATGGTCATTATACCAGCGAACCTGCCGTAGAAGAACGCGCTGTTTAAATTACTTCGGGGGCGGCGGGAACGAGAAAATCCGAAACAACAAATTCGAAATCCGAAACAAAGGACAAACAGCAAGAAGCAAAGAACCCCTATGAAACCCGATTCCCTTTGCGGTTTGCTCTTTGTTGCTTACGCCGTTTGATTCGGATTTCGAGTTTCGGATTTCGAATTTCGGATTTCCCCCCCCCAATTACTTCTTCATTTCAGGCGTTGAGGCATGGCCGTGCAGCGCGCGGTAGCCGATCACCCCGTAATACGTGGCCACGTATGCGATGATCCCCAGGACAGCCCCCACCAGCACGCTGCCCACCCACAGCGGCACCAGGATCGGGTCCAGCGCGCCCCACCAGTGTTGAACCTTCTCGTACCACGTCGGCGTCGACTGCAGGGCCGTCTTGAAGGCGTTCCAGAACGCCTGCCACGTGTACTCGCGCCCGAAAAGCTTCATCACCTGCACGCCGGCCCAGTAGTTGGGTCCGTAGACGGGCACCAGCGTGAACGGGTTCGACAGCCACACCAGCGGAACGCCCACGACCTTGTTGGCCCGAAACAGCGTACACAGCGCCACCACCAGCACCATCTGCGCCCCGATCGTCGGCGTCCAGGTCACGAAAATTCCAATGGCCACCCCCAGGGCGATCCGGTGCGGCGTATCGTCCAGGCGCAGGATCTTGTGGACCACGAAGTTCTTGACCTTGTCGACGATATAGCGGTACGGCACTTAGAACCCTCCAGCATCAAGGGCAGCGGTCACCGCGGCGACCACCGCCGCCGGTTCGATCGATTGCATGCATGTCACGTGTTCGCAGCGGCGCCGCAGACAGCCCTGGCACGGAACGTCGGACACCAGGTTCGTGCCGCGAAGGTACGCCCCCGTGCGCTCCGGTCGCGTCGGTCCGATGAGCGTTACTACGTCCACGCCGACGGCCGGGGCTATGAACTTTGCCGCCGAGTCGCAGCAGACCACCGCCGCGCCGGCGGCGATCATGGCCACCAGGTGCGCCGCGTCGGTGCGCCCGCTCAGGTCGATCACGCCGCTGCCCAGGCCCTCGGCCACCGCGGCGCACAGGGCCCGCTCGCTGTACGAGCCCAGCAGCACCACCGGCAGCCGCCTGGCCAAAGCCCCCACCACGGCCCGCCAATGCCGCACCGGATATTGCTTGGTCGCCCAGCGCGTCGGCGGCACGGCTACCATGAACCGCTTCTGCCCCAGCCCGTGCTCGGCCAGAAGGGCCGCCGCGCCCTCCCGCGCCGCCGGCGAGACCTGCAGCGTCATATCCTGCCCGCGGGCGTCGAGGCCGACAGCCGCCGCCAGCGCCAGGTTGCGGTCGACCGTGTGCGGCACGGGGGTGCGGACACGGTGCGTGTACAGCAACCACGCCGCCTCGCGCGCGTCGGCGAAGCCTGCCCGCAGACCGCTGCGCGTCACCCACGAGAAAATCCCGCTGCGCAGCAGGCCCTGCAGGTCCAGCACCCAGTCGTATCGTCCGCGGCGCAGCGACAGCAGGAACCTCGCCAGCTCGCCCGCGGCCGCCGGCGAACGCCAGCAGCGCCCCAGGCGCTTGCGGTCGAAGAGCAGCACTTCGTCGAGGTCGCTGTCGTGCGCGAGCACCGGGGCGCAGGTCGTCGAGAGCATCCACGTGATGTGCGCCTCGGGGTGCTGCCGCCGCAGCGCGCGCAGGACGGGCACGGCGGTCACCACGTCGCCCAGCGAACTGGGCTTGAGGATCAGCACGCGCCGCACGCGGGATGGATCGGTTGCGATCATATCGTCTGCGTGGTTCGGCCGCCGTCGTCCTCGCGTTGGCGCCGGGCGGCCTGGGTGATGCGGCGCGAGCGAATCTGCTGGCGGAGCTTTCGGGCCGACCAGGCCTCGAGCACGCGCCAGTACGGTTTGAAGTTGATGCGCCCGCTGCCGGGGCGCCGCAAATACCCCAGCAGCATGCGAAGCTGCCCGGCGTGGTTGACAACCGGGCAATTCAGCAGCGAGACGTTGAGCCGCATGAGGCCTTGGAACCGCCGGCGCTGCGTGAGCACCCGCACGGGTCGCAGGCCGTCCAGGTCCACCAGGACGATTCCCGGCGAGCGCCCGCCGCGCCAATGCACCAGCATGTTGTTGGCCTTGAGGTCGCGGTGGGCGTAGTTGTTGTCGTGGAGGCGCTGGAGCAGGCGCCCCATCTCGGTCAGCACGTCCTGGGCGAGTTGGCGCTGCTGGGCGGGCGTGAGCTGGTGCTCGCCGCTGGGCGGCACCGACAGGTGGGCGTTGAAGAAGTCGTTGAGCCGCGGGCAGAAAACCGTCTCGGTGATCAGGATGCTGTCCAGCAGCAGCGGACCCCACCGCCGCTCCAGCGCCGCCAGCGGCAGGGCCGTCGCGATGCGCCGCGTCAGCAGGGCGTGACCGAGCTCGAACGCCCGCACCGGGCGGCTGGGGCGCAGGCAGTCGACGAGGATCTTGTACCACTGCTTGCGGCGCGGGCGCTTGATGTGCATGGTGATCTCGCGCCCGCCCATGACGACGCTGCGCCGCACCACCAGGCTCGAGCGCGAATCTTTGAGCACCTCGCAATCGCCTTCCAGCAGGCTCTCGGGGCGCTCCAGCAGCGCCGCCCACTGCGCGGCGCTGAAGGTCGCCTCGCACGCCACCGACGGCGGAAACTTGCGCTTGCTGGCCAGCACCACGTGCCCGCGCCAACCGCGGGGCAGCTTGATGCGGGCGAAATACGCGTTGTCCTTGAGCACCCGACGGTCGCGCTTCGCCCGCAGCGTCCGCCGGTGGCGCTGCGCACTCTGCTCGATCATCATCTGCCACCCCCGCGCCGTGCCGTCGCCGCCCAAGGCCGCCAGGTAGTGCTTGAGAAACCGCAGGCGCTGGCTGCGCGTCGTGAAGTCGCCGCGGTCGCAAAGCAATTGCGCCAGATTGGCCGCCATCGCCGGACGCGTCGGGCGGCCTTGCGCCACGCGGTGAAGATCCATCAGCACAAGCTCCACCGACCCGCCGGCGTCCTGGACCAGGATGTTGCCGCAGTGCAAATCCTGGTGAAAAATACCCGCCGCGTGCATCCGCGCCAGCATGCGCGCCAGGGCGGCCGAGGCCTGCTCGACCCGCCGCCGCGCCGCGGGGCTGCGATCGCCCGCCAGGGCCTCATGCCAGGCGTCGGCGCCGCAGGCCGGTTCGACGGCGCGGCTGACCATCCACTCGCGCCCGCCCCCGCACGTCCAGGCCAGCACCGACACCGCCTCGACGCCCGCCCGCTGAAGGGCGGCGGAAAAGTGCATCTCGCGCCGCGCGCGGCTGACCCCCAGCCCCCGCACCAGGCGGCTGCCCAGCGAACGGGCGTGGAACTGCTTGAGATAGACCCTCTGCCCGCCGACGCTCCCATGCCACACGCTGCGCGAGGCGTTGCGCTTGACGAGCTGCCACCCGGCGACCGCCGGGTCTTCCAGCACGCCCAGGCTGCCCTCCAGCAGCGCGCGGGCCGACGGGTCGGCATAATGCACGCCGCCACAGTCGCAGGCTTTGTTTTTCTGGGATCGCATCACGCGGTCTGTTCCTGAAACCGTCGATTATAGCCGAATCGCCTGCCGGGGCGGCAGGATGTAACACGCTTCCAACGCGCCGCGGGCGAGGTCGACGCTATGGCGCTGCGCCGCCCGCTCTTGTGCAACCGCCGCGAGGCTGCGCCCCAACGCCGGATCGTCGATCAGCCGGGCCAGCGCCGCCGAGGTCTGGCGCGGCTTGGCCGGCGGAACCAGCAGCGCCGCGGCGTCGCCCAGCAGCTCGCGCAGGCCCGGCGTATCGGCGGCCACGATGGGCACCCCTGCCGCCATCGCCGCCGCGACGCTGGCCAGCCCCGCGTCGCGCGTGGGCAGGAACATCGCCGCGTCGGCGGCGGCGAGAATGTCCGCCAGCGGAACCCGCCCCGCCGGCGTCAACTGCTCGCTCTGAAACCCGGTCGAAACGACGAACGAGCGGACGTTGGGCAGATTCATGCCCTCGCCGCTGATGACCATCCGTGTCTGCGGCAGGAACCGCCGCACGATCGCGTGCGTCCATGAGGCGTACTTCTGCCCGGCATCGGGCGTCATCTCGCCCGGAACAACCACCAGGAAATATCCCGGGGCGATCCCCAGCGCCGCCCGCGTGCGCTGGCGCCGCTGGACTGCGTCGTCAATGGCCCGCGCAGGCGGCGGCAGCACCACCGTCCGTCCCGCGTCGGCGCCGGCGGCGAGCAATCGTCGCCGCAGCGTCTCCGTCGGGACCGTCAGGCCGATGTCCATCCGTGCCGCGGCGGCGACGATCTTCCCGACCTCCGCGCGAGGCGGCATGCACGGCAGGCTCAGCACGATGGGGCGGTCCTCGGCCGCAAGCTTCGCCGCCCGCAATACCGAGTAGCTCCAGGCATGCACCGCCCGTCGCCGGCGTGCCATCGCTTTGGTTTTCAGCCCCGCCAGGGCCTTGAGACCCATCGGCGCATGCACCGCCTGCACCGGCAGCGTCAGGTCCGCGCATGGCCGCGGCGGGCCGACCGAGACGATCACGTCATCGCCTTGAGCCAGCAGCGCCAACTGCAGCAGGCAGTCCTGCGGCGTCTGCGCGTCGATCATGTGTAAAACATTGCTCATTTCCCGCATCATACGCGGCGGGCGCCGGATTGGAAACGGGCAACCCGCCGGCGGAAGAACGTACGGGTAGAGTAGAGAGGCTCGCTCGCCACGTTAGCGGCGGGGCTTGCCCCGCGCGTGGCAGGGGACCGGCGCGAAAACGCGGGGCAAGCCCCGCCGCTAACGGCGCGCAGAACGGGTGGCATGGCGACACGCGACGTTTCTTCAGCGGGTCGCCATGGGCACGCAGACCGCTCGCCGTTACAATAGCCTTCCAGAGGAGCGCCCCATGACCGACCTGACACGGACGACGCTGGCGATCGAAATGGACCTGCTGGACAAATTCGACGCCTGGATGACCACTCGCGGCTATGACAATCGCAGCCAGGCCATGCGCGACCTGATCCGCGCGGCCCTGGTCGAGCAGGAATGGACAGACCCCAAGGCCGAAGTCGCCGCGTCGCTGTCGATCATTTACAACCACGCCTCCCACAGCCTCAGCCAGGAACTGGCCAGCCTCCAGCACGAAGACCACCACGCGGTGCTCTGCAGCCAGCACGTGCATCTCGACCACGACCGATGCCTGGAAGTGATCCTCCTTCGCGGCCGCGCCGAACAGCTCCGCCGCATCTGCGACGCCATCACCGCCACCCGCGGCGTCCAGGCAGGCAAGCTGTCGCTGCTGAGCTTGTCGCTGTAGCTATATGGAGTGCGGCAGCAGCAGCTGCCGCTTTGGTAGTTTTTAAGCCCCGCGGCAAGGGCCACGCCACCCGAACAACTTCAAAAGCGGCAGCTCTGGCTGCCGCACTCCATAGGGTTGCCATCGGCGGCGGGGAGGGATAGACTTCCCGCGTATGGCTAACAGCGTCTATTTCAACGGGCAGATCGTACCGGCCGAGCAGGCTTGCGTCAGCGTTTTCGATTCGGCGGTGCTGCACGGGGCGTCGGCGTTTACGACGATGCTCGCCCGCGGCGGGAAGGTGTTCCGTTTGCCGGCACACTTGGCGAGGCTGATGCAGACCGTCGAGCGGCTGGGTCTGCGCAACGACGCGGACGAAGCCACGCTCGAGCGCGCGTGCGGCGAGGTGCTGGCGGCCAACGAGCTGACCGACGCGAGGATGCGCATCACGCTCTCACCGGGCAGCATACACGGCAGCGGGAGCACCACGGTCGTCACGGCCGAGCCGCTGCCGCGGTATCCCGCAGACTGGTACGACAGCGGTCTGACGGTCATGATCGCTCCCTTCCGCCAGAACGTCGAAGACCCCACGTGCGGGTACAAGACCGGCTGCTACCTGCCGCGCATGCTGGCCCGCCAGCACGCCGCGGCCGCCGGCGCCGACGAGGCGCTGTGGTACACGCCGGCGTCTCATCTGGCCGAGGCGTGCTTCTGCAACGTCTTTCTCGTGCGCGACGGCAAACTCTGCACGCCGCCGCTGAACACGCCCGTCCTGCCGGGCATCGTGCGAGCGGCCGTGCTCGAACTGGCCGGCCAACTGGATATTGCCTTCGACGACCAGACGCCCCTGACGGTCAAGGAGATGCTCGCCGCCAGTGAAATCTTCCTGACCTCGTCCACCAGCGGCATTCGCCCGGTGGCCCGCATCGAGCGCCATCCGGTGGCCGATGAGAAGCCCGGACCGCTCACGCGGCGGCTGATGGACGCCTACGAATCGCTGCTGACGGGCGAGTGCGGACCGGCGCGGGAGACCTCATGAACGTACGAGACGTCGCTGCCGCGATGGAGACGCTCGCCCCGCCGCCCCTGGCGGCCCAGTGGGACAACACCGGCCTGCTGCTGGGCGACCGCAGCGCGGCCGTGCGCCGCCTCATGCTCTGCATCGACCTGACGGGGGAGGTGCTCGATGAATCCGCCGCCGCGGGCGCCGAGATGGTCATGGCGTACCACCCCGTCATCTTCAAGCCGGTCTCGCGCGTCACGGCCGATGAACAGCCCGTCGCCTGGCGGGCGGCGCGGAGCGGTCTGGCGGTCTACTGCCCGCACACGGCGCTGGACGTGGTGGCCGGCGGCACCAACGACGCCCTGGCGGCGGTGATGGGTCTGCAGGACCTTCAACCCATCGAGCCCCAGGATGCCCGCGCCAACTGCAATATCGTGGTCTTCGTACACCCGGACAACCTCGACGCCGTCAGCCAAGCGGCCTTTGCCGCCGGGGCCGGTCGCATCGGCAACTACAGCGAGTGCTCGTTCCACAGCAGCGGTGTGGGCACGTTCCGCGGGGCGGCGGGGACCAATCCCGCCGTTGGCAAGAGCGGCCGCCTGGAGGCGGTGCGCGAACTGCGCCTGGAAGTGCTGGCCCCGCGCGAGGCGACAGCCGATATCGTCGCGGCCATCCGCTCCGCCCACAGCTATGAAGAACCAGCCATCGACATCTACCCGCTCGATCCGCTGCCCAAGGGACAGGGGATGGGGCGCGTGGGGCGCCTGCTCAAGCCCGCACAGGCCGATCGGCTCATTGCGATGATCAAGAAAACGCTGCACCTGCCTGCCGTGCAGATCGCCGGTCCGCGGCGCCAGAAGGTAGAGCGGGCCGCCTGCTGCGCCGGTTCGTGCGGGGCTCTCTGGCGCGGGGCGGTCTCTGCCGGAGCCAACTTCTACCTCACCGGCGAGATGCACCATCACGACGCCCTGGCCGCCGCCGCGGCGGGCCTGACGGTGGTATGCGTCGGCCACAGCAACTCCGAGCGCCCTGTACTGCCCCTGCTGCGCAAGAACCTGCTCAGGCTCCTGCCGGCGCTGAAGGTGACAATCTCGCGAAAAGACAAAGACCCGTTGGGTCATTTTTGATTTGTTCAAAGAGGTTCACAGCGGAGATCGCAGAGGTCGCAGAGAGAAAAAGGAAGAGACTAAAAAGTAACCGTCCCGGATTATTTAATTCGGGACGGTTACTATTTATTTGTTCATGCCTTTTCCCCGTCTCTCTAATTCTCTGCGTTCTCCGCGTTCTCCGCGGTGAGATCTTTCCCCAGCGCAAACAGTTCGCGCACGGCGTCCATGAGTTCCTGGGTGCGGGCGCTGTCGGGGTCCTGGCGCAGGCGGGTGGCGGGGTCGTGCAGGATGCGGCGAACCGCGCGGTGCAGCGCGCGTTGGATGACTTCTTCGTCGTCGGCCGCATCAGCGTGCGTCGAGAGCTTGTTGCGGGCGGAGGCGAGTTCTTCCGCGGCGATCTGCTCGAGGCGTTTGTAGAGCGCGTCGATGGTGGGCGAGACCTTGCGCACATGCAGGCGCTCGGTGAGCTCGGCCACGTGCCGGTCGATGATGTCGCAGGCGCGGTCCTGCTCATCCTGGCGCAGGGCGATCGTCCGCCGCACGGTCTGTTCCAGGTCGTCGATATTGAACAGGCTGACGTTGTGTACGCCGGCCGCGGCGGGATCCACGTCGCGCGGAACGGCGATGTCGACGATCAGCAGGCTCTTGCCGCCGCGGCGGTGCTGGGCGGCCTCGACCATCGCCGCCGTGACGAGGGGCTGGGGCGAGCCGGTGGAGGTCACAACGATGTCTGCCGCGGCCAGGTGCTCATCCAGGTCTTCCAGCGACACGCTCGTGCCGCCGCAGAGCCGCGCCAGCGCCGCGGCGCGATCGGGCGACCGGTTGGCGATCAGAATCTTTCGGCAACCGAGCTTCGCCATGTGCTTGAGCATCATCGCGCTCATCTCGCCGGCGCCGATGCTGAGCACGCAGGCCTGCTCCAGCGCCGGACGCCCCTGGCGGATCAGATCGACGGCGACCGAGGCGACCGAGACCTTGCCCGCGGCCACACCGGTCTCGGTGCGGACGTGCTTGGCGGTGTGGAGGGCGCCCTCGACGAGTTCCTTCATGACGCCGCGGGCGGCGCGGGCCTCGTCGGCCAGGCGGCAGGCTTCTTTGACCTGCGCGACGATCTGGTCTTCGCCGGGCACGAGGCTGTCGAGCCCCGCCGTCACGCGCAGCAGATGGGCGACGGCCTGGGCGTCGGCGAGGCTGTAGGTTTCGCCGGCGAAGCTGTCGGGGTGGACGCGGTGGAACTCGCCCAGCCAGTCGACAAGGTCCTGCACTCGCGGCCGCTCGTGCAGGGGGCGGGCGACGTACAACTCGACACGGTTGCAGGTCGACAGCAGCAGGAACTCTGCCGCCGGCCATCGTTGGGCAAGCTGCGCTAGTGCGAGGGAGGCTTTGGCGCAGTCAAAGCTGAGCCGCTCTCGCATTGAGACAGCGGCGGTCTTGTGACTGGCGCCCACGCACAGAATTCGCATCACGTCCTCGATTGCGGATTGGGGATTTCGGATTGCGGATTACGTCCCGCCGTCTCAACCCTTCCGCATCAACTTATACGTACTGAACGCACTAAACCCGGCATAGTTCCAGGCATCGCTGACGAAGCGACTTTGCGCCTCCCGCCATGAACAGCTGGTAGCCCCCCTCGCCAGCCAATTGCTTCATGACCGCCTGGCGACGCTGTGGCGGCAGCGGACGGTGTCGAAGCATATGCCGGATGCGTTCCAGGGCGGCGGCAAATCCGGCGATTTTCTGCGGCATCGCGGTGGCCATATGCTTCTTGAGCAGTTTTGCCAGCGCCGGGGCAGTTCCGCCGGTACCTACGGCCACCACAACCTTGCCGCGCTGCAAGACGGCCGGGGCGAGAAAGTCGCAGTCCTCGATCTGGTCTACGGCGTTGACCAGCGCGCCGGCCGCCCGGGCGTCGGCGGCGATACGGGCATTCGTGGCCCGCTCGCCCGTGCAGGCGAAGACCAGCATTGCCCCTTTAAGATCGCTCTTGCGATACGCCCGGGCGACCACCGTCGCTCCGGCGATGTTCGGCCCCGCCGGGTCTATGACGCGCACGGCAGCGCCCGCCGCGATCAGCGAACGGGCCTTTCGCCGTCCGACCGCCCCGCCGCCGACGACAACGGCGAGCTTGCCCCGCATGTCCAGCATGATCGGAAAGGTTTTCATAGTGCTGTCGCGCATGCGACGCGCGCCTCTTCGATAGCCTCGAGCATGGCCCGGGCCTTGTCGGCTGTCTCGTCCAGTTCGCCCTGGGGCTGCGAGTCGGCGACGATGCCCCCGCCGACCTGCATGTGTACGTCGCCGCCGTCGCAGACCAGCGTGCGGATGGCGATGTTCCACTGGCACGAGCCGTCCACGCCGACGTAACCGATGCATCCAGTGTATACGCCGCGGGGCACAGACTCGATCTCGTTGATGATCTCCATCGCCCGGATCTTCGGGGCCCCGGTGATCGAGCCGCCGGGAAACGTCGCCCGCAGCAAGGCCGCCGCGTCGACGCCCGCGCACAATTGCCCCTCGACCGTGCCGACCAGGTGCAGCACCGTCGGATGCACCTCGAGGCGGCGCTTCTCCGAAACGACGACGCTGCCGTAGCGGCAGACGCGCCCCAGGTCGTTGCGCAGCAGGTCGATGATCATCGCCAGTTCGGCGTTGTCCTTGGGGCTGGCCAGCAGCGCCTCGGCGGCGGCAGCGTCGGCGGCGGCGTCGCCGCGGCGCGGGCGCGTGCCCTTGATCGGCCGCGTGACCACCCGCCCGTCGCGGGCGCTGAGGAACAGCTCGGGCGAACTGCTGAGCACGGCGCAGGGCGCGCCGGCGAATTCGAACTGCAGGTACGCCGAATACCACGCCGGGTTTCGCCGCCGCAGCGCCTGGTAGATCGCCGCCGCCGGCGGCCCCTGCCGCACGCTCAGGCGGCGCGAGAGGTTCACCTGGAAGATATCGCCGGCGGCAATGTACTCGACGCACCGCGCGACCGCCTGGCGGTACTGCTCGTCGGTGAAATTGCAGACCGCGCCGGCCACGACCGGGCGGCAGGTGGGGTCGGCCCGTTCGGCCGCTTCCGGCGGCGGCGCCGTCGGAAGGTCGCGCGCCTGGTCGATCATATCCTGCAGCGCCCGCGCGGCGCAGCCGGCGCCGTCGGGCGGATGGTCGAAGACCAGTTCGACCATCTGCCACTGCCGCAGCAGCGCGTCGTAGACCAGCACCGCGTCGTGCAGCGACAGCCTCAGGTCCGGCAGGTGCGTGTCGCCGGCGCGGGGGGCGGGCAGACGCTCGACGAGATTGGCCAGTTCGTAGCCGGCGAATCCGAACCATCCGCCCAGGTACGCCGCGGGCGGGGCTGGGGCAGTCAGCTTGACGCGTCCCAGGGCGGCGCGCAGAGCGGGCCAGAAGTCGCTTCGGCGCGCGGGGGCGATCTCCCGCCCGTCGCGCCGCAGCGCGCCGCGATCAAGCGTGAGCACCTCGATGGGGCGGCAGGTGATGACGGAATAGCGTCCGTACTGGTCGTGCAGGGCGGACGAATCGAGCATGACGGCCCCAGGCTGCCCCTGCAGCAGGGGAACCACCGCCCCCGCGGGGCAGGTGAGATCGATCGGCCGCACCGTGACCCTGGCGGCCATCTCGCCGGGGGATGTATCCATCAGCGCCCGCCGTTGTCGTCAGGCAAGTTTCCCGACCCGACCTGGTTGAACTGCTCGCGCGTGAAGGCCCGGGCCGCCGATGCCGCCGCGGCCAGATACGGGTTGGGGTCCTTCATGTAGCGGTCGAGGACCGCCTCGGCCTCGACCGGGTCGCTCTTGCTGCGATACGCGTATCGCACCAGTCCCAGCGCCAGCAGCCCCTGAGCCCGCCAGGCTGAGTCGGGGTCTTTCTCGACGATGAACAGCACGTCGCCCAGGGCGGGACTGGCCGGCCAGATCGCCTGGAGTTTCCGAATGACCCGCCGCTTGGCGTCGTTGATTTTCAAGACGTACGTGTTGAGCGTCTTGAGTTCATCGTTCTCAGTAGCCGTTTCGCCGTGAATCGCCTTGAGGCCCTCGACGGCCTTGACCTGGATATCCAGCCCGACCTGGGTCATGTTGGCGATGCGTCCTTCGGAAGCCATGTGCCATCCCAGGACGAACTCGGCCTGGGCGCAGGCGATGGCGCGGTCGCGTTTGTTCTGGCGAAGGTAATAGACCCTCAGCGAGTCGAGGGCATCGGCGACATTGAGCAGCTCCGTGGCGGGGCGATATTCGATCGCCACCTGGAACGTCTTGGGCGTGTGCGTGAAGGTGTAGTCCATGGTCTGCTTGGCCGCACCGGCCTTGACGTGCGATTCGATCTGCTCCAGCAAAGCCATGACGGGCGGCGGGGGAATCGCCGCGGCAGCGCCGCTCTCATCTTCGTCCTGGACGTTCCGCACGATTCCGTAATCAAGCCGCCCGCCCGGACCGCTGGGGGCCTCGTCGCCGAGGTAGACGGCCAACTGGGCGTAATTGTCCTTGATGACCTTGACGGCCAGGGCGTAGTCGTCGCCGGCGTTTCCGGAATTGGTGGGCAGGGCGCCGACCACCAGCGCCGGGGGCGCGTCGGGCTTGATCAGAACGATCATGTCATCGGTGGTCCTCTCGCGCCCGGTGGAACATCCGCGAGTCAGCAGGAAGATCCCCGCCACTGCCACCACGGCCAGCACCATCAACCCGCCGACGATCCAACCGTTTTTAGACGCGGGCGGGGCGCCTCGGGTATAGGCGGGTCGCTGGGTGCGGGCCTGCGGCGCGGGGGCGGGCCCTGCGGCGGGGGCGGGCGCCCGCGTCGCCGGCGGCGGCGGGGGGCGTCGCGGCACGGAGGGACGGGGCGGACCACCTGATCCTGGCGTTGATGTCATGGCTGAAACTCCTACGGCTGGGGCGTCGCGCCGCCCGGCGGGCGCAGGTACATCGTACCAAGGTTGCGCGGGTCATAAAAGTGCCGCGCCGCGCCCGACCAACTCGACGACTCGCTGCCGGCGGTGGCAAACCGGGCGAAATTGACGCCCCACAGGCGAGCCGTGCCCGCCTGAGCGAAAGCCGCCAGCGGAATGGCCATCTCCACGCGCCACTGACCGTTCTCGCGCGCCACCGCCGCCTTGTACGCCACCGGCCAGGGGGAACACTTGCCCAGCGGGGGGCGGCACCCCACGCCGCGCTCGGCCACCACCACGCCGGTGGGCTTGATCAGCAGGTGATAGAGATCCTCCGCCGACTGGGCGGTTCGACCCGGGTCCAGGATGATCTCGACGAGGTCCTCGCCGCAGGCCATCAACTGCTCGTAGTGAACCGAGTTGTCGGCCCGGCTGACCAGGGAGGCGATCTGGGGCTCGTCGCAGCGGAAAGCGATGTACAGAAAGTTCTCGTCGCGCAGCACCTGCACGAGCGTCTGCCGCGCCGCCAGCGGGCTCGTGCGCCCGCGACGCCCGACCAGCGTAAACGCGCCGGCGGCGTTGGCCGGGCGGATCGGCCAGTCGCCCAATGCCCCGTCGATCGTCACCGCCGAAGCCGCCGGCAAAGCGATGACGAAGGGCACGCCGGCCGCGAAGTGCCTCTGCCGCCGCCGGTCCACCGTCACGTTCACCGGCAGCGACATCTTGCCGGTGGTTCCCGCCGGCAGCGTCGCGCCTTCGGCTGTCAGTTCGACGACCCCCCTGGTGGCCGCGGGCATGGCCAGGCGGGCGGTTGCCTTGACGTTCGTCCAGCCCGGCGGCAGATCGCCCAGGGCGGCCACGACGCTCACGTCGCGGCGGAACTCGTTGTACAGGTCCAACAGAACGCTGGCGCGCAGGCGTCCGTCGGCCAGTTCGACCACTCGGGTGCGCACCTGCTCGACGCGCACGGAGTAGACCTTCTCCTCAAACTCCTGCCAGTCCATGCGGCGCAGTTGCACGTCATGGTCGCTGGGCGGCACGGGCGCCAGCGCCGCCTCGATCTCGACGGCCATCAACCGCCGCGCCATCTCCCAGGCCGCCGGCTCAGCCACCCACCCGTCCAGTCTCACGTCCTGGTACTGATCGCCGGCGGCAGCCACCCCGGCGTATCGGGCCATCGCCCTGGCCAGCGAGTCGGCCAGGTCCTGGCGCTTGCGTTGGCGGAGCAGCCACAGGTACGCGATGTCCTGCAGCCCGCGGCGCAGTCGCTTGAGCCGCACCGAGGGCAGGACCTCGTCGCCGCGCCCGACGGCGTTTCCGGGATAGAACAGCCTTGCCTCGGCGCCGGCGGCGGTGGCGTACGGATCGGCCGGCCAGTTCATCACCTCGCCGATGAGCAGCCCCGTGCAGTCATATCGCATGGCGAACCAGGGAATCGCCCGCGCGTCGCAGGGCGTCGAGACCACCCCCAAGGCCGGCGTGTAAGGCGGTTGGCCGGGCGTGAACCACAACCCCGCCAGACGCCTGGAGCCCTGGCCCGGCGACACCGGCGCCGGGTCGAAAAACTCGCCGCTGGGACAGTGAATGTCGACCAGCGAGGCGTACTCTTTGGGCGCGGTCCATCCGGTCGGCTGGGGGGGATTGGCCGGCAGCGTCGAGAGGATCGGCAGTTCCGCGCCGGCGGCCCGGACCAGCTTCGCCAGGGAGATGAATTGGTCATAGGCCGCCGCGTCGGCGCCGCCGCGCCGCGGCCAGACGAACAGGCGCCCGCTGTCCTTGGCCAGGGCCTGGGCGTGCTTGCCGCACTGGGCCAGAATCTGCGCGGCCGTCTCGCGGTAGGTGGCGCTGTCCGCTCCGCCATAGGGGCGGCTGGGAGGCCAGGCCTCGCTGAAGGGGATCGGCCAGGCCGCAACAGCGACGCGGTCGTCGAACGCCGTGCCGCTGAGGTAAGGCAGCACCACCGCGTCGTATTCGGTCCAGTCGAGCTTGACCTTTCCGGTCAGGTCGCGCTTGAGCAGCGGCGTCATCGTCGTGTCGAACAGGTCCAGGCGGTGGGCGTGGCCGAGGCGCATCAGTTGACGCATGAGCACCAGCCCGCGCTTGACCTGCGGGTGCTGCAGGTCCATCCGCACCGGGACGAACGGCACGCCGTCGCGCTGGATGAACCGCGAGAACAGGGCCTTGTGGTCGAAGCCCCCCACCGCCGCCAGCGGACGCGCGTCGGGAAGGACGAATCCGTACACCTTAAGTTTGATCGGCCGCACCGCGTCGGCGCGACCTGCCGCCGAGACCGTCAGCGACCCGCTGTAATCGCCCGCACGGGCGCTGCCGGGCACGGCCAAATCCACCCAGACCACCAGCCGCCGCTGCGGGTCCAGCGCCGGACCGATGTCCGGGGCCTCCATCGGCACCAGCGCGTCGTAATGCGTCACCGGCTCGGGAACCTTCTCGGCCAGTCGCAGATACCATGCCGGATAGCTCGTGACGCGCACGGGCAAGGCCTGGAATGCGCTGAATCGCGCCGCAGCGATCCGCGCGCCGCCGGGACCGGACAGCTCGCCCAGGCGGACCTTGATGTCGCGCAGCTCGCCGGCGTCGGCGTCGATGACGACCTGGAAACTGACCGTCTCATTGGCCGCGGCGAATAGATTGACCGACTGCATGTCGGCGTCGACGACGATCGGATCGACGAAGGGCTTGGTCTGATCCGTCAGTGCGGCCATATCGCTGGCGACCCAGACCGCCGGCGCCGTCCCGACACGCCGCCCGCACCCGCCTGCCGCCGCCAGCGCCAAGCCGATCGCCGCCCATACCAGAATGCCCGAGCGTTCTGCTATCACGCCGGCATTGTACCGGTGAAGCCTTGGACGAACCAGTCTGTAGCGGCCGGCCATGGCGACCCGCTTCGCGTGTCGCCATGCCACCCGATACGAATGTGCTGCCCTACGGCCGCGTCGCCGGCGCCGTTGCCGTCGCCGGGCGCGTCTGGGAGTGGGGAATCTGCGGCGCCCAGGGCAGGGCGTAGATCGTCAGCGTCGGCCACTGGGTCGGGAACGGGTACGCCTGCCAGCCGCGCCTGCCTTGGGTGCTCGATGCCGCCGTTGTCGCCGGGGCGGTGGCGGTGGCAGCGGTGGCTGTCGCCGGGCGCGTGGCGCTCTCGGAGCGATATTGTTCCTGTTCCACCCGCAGACCCAGCGGCTTCAATTGGTCCAGCACCACCAGGCCGGCGGGGCGTCCTTTGGCCCAGCGTTCGAAGAGGTCCTCGCTCAAGGGCGAGGGATAGCCGATCGTGACCGCCTGCGACCAGATCTGCTCCCAGTTGACGACGATGTACGAAAGATCCTTCTGCTTCAGAGCCGCCAGCAACTGCGGCCCACTGACGCCGGCGCGGGCCTGCTCGGCCAGCCATTGCCCGTCGAAGGGCGAAGCGTACAGCGACTTCGGCGGATAGGCGAAAACCCGCGGGTCGCCCAGGATGAGCGATCGCCTGTCGGCGGGAGGACCGACCAGCACGATCAGCCCGCCGTCGGTCCGCGCGGGGGTGGGGATCACCACCTCGCTGTGGGCCTCGATCGGCGCGCCCGGACGGGCCGGCACGTCCGCGCTGACAAAGAAGAACACCCCACCTGCCGTCACGAGATTCACCAGCACCGCCATCGCCGTGACCGCCACGGCCGGCGCCATGCCCCAGGGCCCCGTCGAGGGGCGATCGGCACTCTTGTTAAACGGGCTGACCTGAACCTGCGCCAGGCGAGCCAGCACGCCGGCCGCCAGCAGCGACAGCGGCACCATGACCGGCACGATCCGCTCCATCGCCATCGACGGCGTCAGCAGCGCCCAGCAGAGCAATTGAGCCCCAGCGGTGATCGCCAGCAGCCACTCCCAGGCCGGCGATCCGGGCGTGGCGATCACGGCGCACAGCGCCGCCAGCGCCACCACCAGGGTAACCACGCCCAGCAGATCGCTGGAACTGTAAGCGACGAAATTCCTGTAAAAGAGCAGCGCCCGCGACGGGGGCTCCGGCTCGGTCCACCCCGGCGGCGAGGGCACCGGCGCCCCGGGAGGCACGCTATGAGCGCTGAGCCACCGCTGCTGCTGCTCCTGGCTCCAGTGCGATCGGCCGAAGGTCTGCGTCATGCGAGGGAAGAACGGGTTGCTCGTGTAGGCCGCCGCGCGGATCATCCACGGGGCCATCATGATCAGGATGCCCGCCACGGCCAGGCCCGCGTGCCCCGCCCGCCGGCGAACCAGCATGTAGGCCCCCGCCACCGCCAGCGCCGGCAGCACCACGGGCACGAACGCCTCGTGACCGGTCGACCACGCCGCCCCCAGCATCGCGCCGATGCAGACGGCGCCCTGCCACCGGCGTTCCAGCGACCACTGGCGCATCCACAGCACCGCCAGCGTCAGATAACACACGACCGCCAGGTCCGGTCCGCCGGCCCAGCCGAGCATCAGCAGCATCGGCGTCGAGACGATCATCGCCGACGCCAGGCGCCATCGCAGCGTCTCTTCCCCCTTAAGCGCGGCGACGATCCCCGCCACCGCCAGCACGCCGAACCCGCCCTGGATGAACTTGGCCAGGTACATGCCCTCGTGCGCCCCGCCGCGCAGCGCCATCGCCAGCAGCGAAAGCATCTGCGTCGTCAGCGGCTCGTAGCTGAAACTGTTGTGCGCCAACCCGCCGACGTGCTGGGCCAGGTAGTACTCTCGCGGAATCTCAAGGTCGCGCCACAGCGTCTCCATCGCCGCCGGGAAGTTCACCCACAGCGCGTTCTGACGGCACGCCCCGACCAACCACACGCCGCCCGCGGCCGCCAGCGCCAACCACACCATCGCCCGGCTGTCAAAGCTCGACGCCACGCGCCACGTCTCAAGATGCCGCCGCCCCTGCCACGCCGCCAGCAAAACACCCCCGGCCAGCAGCGGCCACCAGATCCACATCTTCATCAGGCCCGGTACGGCCGTCCCCGCCAGCATCATCACCGCCGCGAGCAACCACAGGCCGATCGCCGAAGCCGTCACCACCCGCAGCCCCAGCGGCGCCGATGCGTCGAGCCAGCGGCGGACGATGAGGTATCCGTACCCGCCGGCGGCGACGAACACGACCGCCGCGGCGACCCCCTCCAGCGCCGTCAGCACCACCAGCATCATCAGGGGCTTGGAGAGGCCATAGACCCACATGGGCATGACCAGGGCGGCGATGACGATCAGGGAGATCAGCATCGGCCGCGAGAGCGTCCCGAAAGGCGAAGGTTTTGTTGTCACCGCCGGTGCCCCGAGGAATCGAGAAATTGCGTTTCGTAAAGCTGGCGATAGAGCCCGCACCGCGCCAGCAGTTCTTCATGGCGTCCACTGTCGATCATGCGCCCGCCGTCCATGACGACGATGCGGTCGGCGCTGAGCACCGTGGCGAAGCGGTGGGCGACGATCAGCGTCGTGCGCCCGCGGATGACGTCCTGCATCGCCTGGTGGATGCGCCGTTCGCTGTCGCCGTCGACCTGGCTCATGGCCTCGTCGAAGATCAGGATCGCCGGGTCGCGCAGCACCGCCCGGGCGATGGCGATGCGCTGCTTCTGCCCGCCCGACAGCGTCGTGCCGTGTTCGCCCACGATGGTATCATAGCCGTCCTTCATGTCCCGCACGAACTCGTCGACGAAGGCCTTGCGCGCGGCGGCCTCGATCTGCTCGCGCGTGGCGTCGGGGCGCCCGTAGGCGATATTGTCCGCGATCGTGGCGTGAAAAAGCACCGCGTCCTGCGTGACCACGGCGATCTGTTGGCGCAGCGAGCGGATCTGGACGGCGGCAACGTCCTGTCCGTCGACCGTGATGCGCCCGCTGTCGGGGTCCAGCAACCGAGGCACCATCGACACCAGCGTCGTCTTGCCCGAGCCATTGGGCCCGACAAACGCCACCACGTGCCCGGCGGCGATGTCCAGCTTGATGTTCTCCAACGCCTGCGTGGCCGCCCCGGGATAACGGAACGAGATGTTGTCGAAGGCGAGGCTTCGACCCAGACGAGCCAGCGGTTTGGCGGAGGGAAATTCCTTTTCAACGTTCTGGTCGTGCAGCTCGAAGATGCGCTGCGCCCCGGCGTCGGCGCGGTGAAATCGCGTGGCGATCTTCGAGAGCTTGCGCATCGGGTCGAACATGCCCGTCAGCAGGGCGATCCACAGCGCCAGCTTGTCGGCCGACATCGTCTGGAGCACCAGCACCCAGTATCCCGCCAGGCAGGCGGCGCCCAGACCGGCCAGGAACCCCAGCACCTCGATCATGGGCGAGCTGGCCGAATCGATCCGCGCCATCCGGCGCTGCTGCTTGTAGACCGCCGCGTTGATGTTCTTGAACCGCCCCTCTTCCGCCGGTTCCATCGTGTAGGCCTTGACCACCCGAACGCCCGTGAGCGTTTCCTCCAGGCGACCGAGCATGCGGGACCAGCCCTCCAGCGCCTTGCGGCTGGCACGCTTCATCGCCTTGGCCAGCAGGCGGATCATGCCAAAGACCATCGGGCCGATGATCAGCGACATCAGCGTCAACTTCCAGGAAACCATGAAGGCGCCAATGATGCAGCCGATAGCCTTGAGCGGTTCGACGACGGTGATGCCCAGCAGCGTTTCCTGCCCCTGGGCCACTTCGCTGGTATCGGCGATGAACCGGCTCATGGTGTCGCTGGAGCCGTGCTGTGAGAAATAGGTCATCGGAAGGCGCAGCGTAATGCCATAGTTTTCGCAGCGGATGTCCATGCAGGCGCGAAAGACGCTCGTCTGAACCAGGTAATCCTGGAAAAACCGCAGGACGTTGCGCAGCACGGTGATGGTCAGGCTGGCCATCACCAACCACAGAAACATCTGGTAGCGCCCCTGCTGGATGTCCTGGAACGTCCCGGTCGGCTCGGGAATGGCCTTGGCCACCTCCCCCAGCAGACGCGTACTGGCCTGCTCATGCCCCAGCGTCGCGCGCAGCGTGGACGACTGCCGCCGGTATAGATCGTACACCCGCAGCGACACCGTCTGACCGGGCGGCATGGCCGCCAGTTCCCGCACCAGGCGGTCGGCCCGCATCACGCGGTGGTCGTCCCGGCGGTCTTCAATGCCCACCAACCACACGTTTTCTCTGAGCCCGGCCGCGGCGGCCGCGCCGTCCTTGTTCACCTTCACCACGTCGACGACCATCAGGACGGTCTGCCCGTCGATGGGCGGCATGTCGGGAGGGACCACGTGCTGCACGACCGTGACGCCCAGTCGGTCTTCGACCACCGAGTTCCAGGCCCAACCGTGCAGCCCCTCAGGCGTCATCAGGACCTTGATGCCCGGCGGAATCAGCGCGAACCCGCCGCTCCAGAGCAGCGCGATCAGCGCCGCGCAGAAAATGGACACGCCCACCCGCCAGCGGTAGGGTTTGAGGTAGCCCAGCGATCGAAAGAAATATCTCATGGGGAAGATTGGTTATACGCTCAAAACTCGCCGAAAGCAATCCATCCTCGTTCACCGCGGAGAACGCAGAGAACGCGGAGCAAAGAAGAGACAGGGAAAAGATGGTTCTTGTTTCTTCTTCTTTGTGTCTTCTCTGCGGCCTCTGCGATCTCCGCGGTGAATCTCCCCATCAGCGCGTTCTAGACCCGCAGCGGCGCCGCCGAGGCGCAGGTGATAACCACGTTATCCCAGACGGTCTTGTGATTGACGTTGCGCCACAGCAGTTCCTCGAACTGCGCGAAATGCTCGATGATGCGGCAGAGCTGGTCGCCGCTGAACCGCTGGGCAATCGCCCGCACCGCCTGGGCCTGGTCGGCGTTGATCAGCGGGCGGTCGCTGCCCGCCGACAGCGCCAGGGCGTCCTGGTAGACGCTGGCCGTTATCTCGAGCATCGCCCCGGTCGCCTGGCGAACCGCCAGGTTCTTGCTCATCGTGCTGCCGTCGGCACGCTTGCTGGCCGAGACCGTCGCGTTGGCCAGCTTGTCGACGATCGCCGTGAGCTCCTCGCCCAGCTCGACGTCGCCGCCGGGGCCCAGCGCGGCCAATCGGTCCAGGATGTCACGCTTGACGCCATAGAGCCCCTGGGCCGACATCGCGATCGACCGCCCCAGCGACCCGCCGGTGACGGCCGACCAGAAGCGGGCCTCGTCCGCCTCGATGCCGCTTTCGACCAGGCGCTGGGTGACGAAATCGTGCGGCAGGAGGTTAAACCGGATCAGGCGGCAGCGGCTGAGCGTCGTGGGCAGGAGCTGCTCGGTCTGGCTGGAGATGAGGATGATCGTCACGCCCGGCGGGGGTTCTTCGAGCGTCTTGAGCAGCGAGTTCTGGGCATCCTGGCTCATCAGCTCGGCTTCGAGCACGACAAAGACCTTGCCCCGCCCGCGGGCCGACGCCCGCATCGCCGGCTCAATCAGAAAGCTGTCGATCACGTCGATGCCCAGCTCCTGCATGACGCGGTTGCGAACTTGCACGTCTTCGTGAAAAGCCGCCAGCTCCTTGTAGACCAGGTTGAAGTCCGGATGAGCCCCGGCGTTCATCATCCGACAGCTTGGGCAGGCGTTGCAGGCGGAAAGACACGTCCCTTTTTCTTCGCACAGCAGGACCTTGGCCAGGGCCGTCGCGGTGGTTTGCCTGCCGACGCCCTCGGGGCCTGCAAAGATGAGCCCGTGGGGCAGGCGCTCGGCCGCCATCGCCTGGCGAAGGTCGGCCACCGCTTGTTCCTGAGCCACGATCTGGTCGAGGTCGATCATGCCCACCGCCATCTCGCGATCAGGTCGCGGAGAAGTTGCTGGGTGGCCTCGATGTCGCCCGAGGCGTCGATCATCGCGCAGTGCGCCGGGTCGTCCTGCACCTGGCGCTGGAACATCTGCCGCACCTTGCGATGAAACCCGGCGCCCTTGGATTCCATCCGGTCCAGCTTGCCCTGGCGCTCGGCCGTGCGCCGCAGACCCAGTTCCGCGTCGAGATCGAGAATAATCGTCAGGTCCGGCATGGCGTCGCCCACAGCCGCCCGGGCAACCTGGCGAATCACGTCGACGTCGGCCCCGCCTGCGCCCTGGTAGGCGATGGTCGAGGAGATGTAGCGGTCGCTCAGGACGCACTGCCCCGCCGCCAGCGCGGGGCGGATGACCTCGGCCGCCAGTTGCGCTCGGCTGGCCATGTAGAGCATCAGCTCGCACGGGACGACCATTTCGCCGTGGCGGTTGTCGAGCAGGATCTGGCGGATGCGGTCGCCCACAGCCGTGCCGCCGGGGTCCCGCACGCGACAAAGACTCACGCCCTGGTCCTGCAGGAACTGCCCCAGCAGGCCGATCTGCGTGCCCTTGCCCGCGCCGTCTGGCCCGTCGATGACGATGAAGCGGCCCAAGAGTTTGTCAGCCAACTCGCTCATGATGCTAGTAGTATCGTAAACAAAGGGAGAAAAGAAAATCCGAAATCCAGAACAACAATTCCGAAACAAAGGACAAATAACAAGAGGCAGAAGAACAGAGGAACAAAAGACCTGCTGGCCGGACCGGATTTCTTGTTGTTGTTTGCTTATTGTTGTTTGTTTATTGTTGTTTGTTTCGGATTTCGAATTTGTTGTTTCGGATTTGCTTTTCCCGAGTATCCATGGCTTCCACCGCCACAACCCGATGCCGTTTTGCCGTCACCGGTCAGGTCCAGGGCGTCGGGTTCCGCCCGTTCGTCTACCGGTTGGCCGTCGAGTGCAACCTCACAGGGTGGGTGCGTAACGACGCGCGCGGGGTGACGCTCGAGGTGCAGGGCGCCGTGGGCGATCTGGAGGAGTTCGCCTGGCGACTGGCGGGCGAGCTGCCCCCGCTGGCGGCCATCGCCACATGCGAGCGATCCGAGGCCGAGGTGATGACCGGCGAGCAGCGGTTCGAGATCCGCCCCAGCGAAGAGGGCGAACTGGCCGACGCGCAGATCACCGTCGACGTGGCCGTCTGCCCCGACTGCCTGCGCGAGATGGCCGACCCGGCTGACCCCCGCTACCGCTACCCGTTCATCAACTGCACCAACTGCGGGCCGCGGTACAGCATCGTCGCCCGCGTGCCCTACGACCGCCCCAACACCACCATGAGCGGATTCGAGATGTGCCCGCTCTGCCGGCGCCAGTACGAAGACCCGGCCGACCGGCGGTTCCACGCCCAGCCGGTGGCCTGCCCCGCATGCGGGCCCGCCGTGCGACTGATCGACAACCAGGGGCTGGCCATCGACTGCGACGACCCCATCGCCGCGGCGCGCCTGCGGCTCCAGGCTGGCGACGTCGTCGCCATCAAGGGCCTGGGCGGATACCAGCTCGCGTGCCTGGCGGCCGACGAGCACGCCGTCGGGCGCCTGCGCCGCCGCAAGCAGCGCGACGCCAAACCCTTCGCCCTGATGGTGCGGGACGTGACCGAGGCCGCCGCCCTCTGCCAGGTCAGCCCCGCGGCCGCGGCGCTGCTGGAAGGCCCGCTGCGCCCGATCGTGATCATGCCCCGCCATCCCGGGCGCCGCGTCGCCGCCGAAGTCGCCGCGGACCTGGACACCCTGGGCGTCATGCTTCCCTACACCCCCCTGCACCATCTGCTGCTGGAGCCGCCGCTGGGGGCGCTGGTGGTGACCTCGGGCAACTACTCCGATCAGCCGCTGGTCTGCGACGACGACGAGGCCCTCTCGCACCTGTGCGGTATCGCCGACGTGATGCTCGTACACGACCGCCCCATCGCCCGGCGCGTCGATGACAGCGTCGTCCGGGACGCCGGCGGCGGACGCACGCTCGTCCTGCGCCGCGCACGGGGATACGCGCCCCAACCGCTACGACTGGCCGAGCCCATCGCCCGAGCCATCGACGGCGCCCCGCCGGTGCTGGCCGTCGGCGCCGAACTCAAGAACACCTTCTGCCTGCTCGATCGCGGCCGGGCGCTCGTCAGCGAGCACGTCGGCGACCTCAAAGACGGCCGCACGTTCCGCCACTTCATCGACACCATCAACCACCTCGAGGCCCTGTTCGACATCCGCCCGGAGCTGCTGGCCGCCGACCTGCACCCGCAGTATCTCTCCAGTCAATACGCCCACCGCCGCCACCGCGGCGAGCTGGCGTCTCAGGAAGCATGGCGGCTGGAAAACGCCCGCCATGGCACCGGGAACGACAGTCAAGACGGACTGCCCATCGAGCTCGTCCAGCATCATCACGCGCACATCGTTTCATGCATGGCCGAGAACGGCTGCGCCGAGGGCGTCATCGGCATCGCGTGCGACGGGGTGGGCTATGGCGACGACGGCGCCGTCTGGGGCTGCGAGGTACTCGCCGCCGATCTGCAAAGCTACCGCCGCCTGGGTCACCTGCGCTATCTGCCGCTGATCGGCGGCGACGCGGCGGCGTCGCAGACCTGGCGACCCGCCGTGGCGGCGCTGCACGAGGCGTTTGGCGAAGGGTTCACGCGGCACCTGGGCGCTCTGCCGCTGCGGATCGATGCCGACCAGCTCGTCGCCGCCATCGAGCAGGTGACAATGGACGTCAACTGCCCGCCCAGCAGCTCGCTGGGACGATGGTTCGACGCGGCCGCCTGGCTCTGCGGCCTGACCGCCGAAAACGCCTACGAGGCCCAGGGGCCGATGATGCTCGAGGCGGCGATCACGCCGGATGTCGACGGCGTCTATCCCTTCGCCCTGACATCCACCGGACCCTTCACCATGGAGCTGCAGGCCGCTGTCGAAGGGATCGTGGCTGACCATCGCCGGCAAACCGACGGCGGCGTCATCGCCGCAAAGTTTCACAATACGCTGGCGGCGATGCTCGCCGAGGCGGCCCGGCGGGCACGGGACGAAACCGGCCGAACCATCGTCGCCCTCTCCGGCGGATGCATGGCCAACCGATATCTGTCCGCCAGGCTGCTACACTTGTTGGAGGCCGACGCCTTCACCGTGCTCCTGCACCGCGAGGTGCCCTGCAACGACGCCGGCGTGGCGCTGGGCCAGGCCATCGTCGCCGCCGCGCGCAAACGAACGTAGTAATAAGCAGGGTGCCATGGCGGCCGTTTCTCAGCCGCCATGTCCCTGACGGTTATTCGCGAAGCATGGCGGCTGAACAACGGCCGCCATGGCACCCCGGAGCTCCAGGACCTGGGTGGCATGGCGACACGCGCAGCGGGTCGCCATGGGGCGCCCGCATGAAGCCCGGGAACGCGCGGAGCAAGCTCCGCCGCTAATGTTGTTAAATTGGAAATTGAAAATCGCAAATTGGAAATCCCACTATGTGTCTCGCCGTCCCACTGAAAATTGAATCGATCGACTCCGAGGGGGCCACCGTCACCCTCGACGGCAACAGCCTCGTCGTCTCGCTGGCGGCCGTGCCCGAAGCCCGCGTGGGCGACTGGGTGCTCGTACATGCCGGCCTGGCCATCACCGTGCTCGACGAGCGGGAGGCCCGAGAGACCTTCGAGCTGCTCGCCGAGGCGCTGGGACCGGACCTGCGCGGCGAGGCGCCGCAATCATGAAGAGCGTTTCCCAACTCCGCCAGGAACTGACCGAAGTATGGCCAGCCGCGGCCGCCAGGCTCCCCGGCGGGCGCCTGGTCGTGATGGAAGTTTGCGGCACGCACACGATGGCCATCGCCGCCGGCGGGCTCAAGGGCCTGCTGCCTGAGGGCCTGGAGCTTATCAGCGGGCCCGGCTGTCCGGTCTGCGTGACGGATCAGTCGTACATGGACCAGGCGGTGTGGCTGGCGCGGCAGAGCGGGGTCGTCATCGCCACGTACGGCGACATGGTGCGCGTGCCGGGGCGCGAGGGGTCGCTCGCCCAGGCGCGGGGCCAGGGGGCGCGCGTCGAGGTCGTCTACTCCGCCCGCCAGGGCGTTGAGTTAGCCAAGACAAATCCGCAATCACACGTGGTGTTTCTGGGCGTGGGGTTCGAGACCACCACGCCCGCCACCGCTCTGGCTGTACTCGAGGCCCGCCGCGACGGGGTGAACAACTTCAGCACCTTCACCGCCCACAAGCTCATCATGCCGGCGATGAACGCTCTGATGGCCGCCGGCGACGTGCGCGTCGACGCATTCCTGTGCCCCGGCCACGTCAGCGTGATCCTCGGCTGGAAGGCCTACCAGCAGATCGCCCGCGACCACAAACGCCCGTGCGTCGTCGGCGGGTTCGAGCCGGCCAACATCCTCGCCGCGCTGGTCGAGATCTGCCGCCAGGTCGCCGCCGGCACGGCCGCCGCAGGCAGCGTCTACCCGCCCGTGCGGGCCGACGGCAACGCGGCGGCGCTGAAGCTGATCTTCGACGTCTTCGAACCTGCCGACGCCCCATGGCGGGCCATCGGAGTGATTCCTCTCAGCGGTCTGCGCCTGCGCGACGAGTTCGCCGCCTTCGACACGCAGAAGCGATTCGCCCTGCCGCCGGTCGAAAGCTACGAGATGCCCGGCTGCCGATGCGGCGACGTGATCTGCGGCCGCTGCCGCCCCGCCCAGTGCCCCCTCTTCGCCAAAGCCTGCACCCCCCGCGACCCGGTAGGCCCCTGCATGGTCTCCGCCGAAGGCGCCTGCGCCGCGGCGTTCAAGTACCAGCGGAGATAGATTCACCGCAGAGGCCGCAGAGGAAGAAGAGAGCAAAGGCGAAGAGATCAGAGGGTGCCATGGCGACCGTTGTTCAGCCGCCATGTCCCCCAACGTGAGCATCATCATCCTCGTTAACTCTCAGGGACACGCACAACGGAGTTGTGCGTGGCACCCCCGGCGCGATAGACATTTCTTGCGATTCCTGAAATTCTTCGCGTTGCCAATCGTCTATAATGCGGCCTCGTTCCCTGGCGGCATTTATGAGCACATTACTCCTGAGATTACTTTCGGCAACGGCGATTGCGCTGGCCGCGGGATGTCAGGCGCCGGCCCGCGTTGAGCGATACAATCATCCGCTGGGCGGTCAACCGCTCAACACCATCGTGCTGGAAACTGATTCGCTCTTTTGTGCGGGGCGATGGAGCTTCACTGCCGAGGACGAGGCGTGCGTCAAAGAACTGGCGGAGCAAATCCGCCAGCACTGGCCTAAGGCTCGGATCGTCGTTTTCGGCCACACCGACAGCAACCCGATCACCAAGACTCCCCGCTTCAATAGCTATGAGATGTCGCAATATCGCGCCGAGGCGGTCAAAGCAGTCTTCGTAGCCGCGGGGTTTACGGACGTGTGGGCTTTCGGCATGGGGCCTGATTTCCCGATTGCCACGAATGCGACGGTGCAAGGCAAGCGGGCAAACAGGCGCGTCGAGATTGTCGTGATACAAAAGGAATAGTTCCACCCCAAGTTCACGATCTCGCCTCCGATCTCGATGCGTTCATTACTGAAGGGCGCGTTCGGCGGCGACTGATCACTTTGCCTTCCGCGCGAACCACCCATTCATCCATCCATCCATCCTTCCTTCCATCCATCCTTCCTTCCATCCTTCCATCCTTCCATTATTCCCTCATTCCATCATTCCGTTCCGTCCCCGGTCTGTGGTATGCTCCCGGTCCTTCTTTGGAGAACGATGATGATACGCATACCGGCTGGAACGTACGACGTGGGATCGACCCCGCAGCAGCGGGAGGAGCTCTGCAAGCGGTACACCATGCACCCGAGCATGCTTGTCGACGAACTACCCGCCCAGAAGGTGGAACTTCCCGAGTTCTATATCGACGAGTTCCCCGTCACCAACGCCCAGTACGCCGCGTTCATGGCCGCTACCGGCGCGGGTGAACCGTACGATTGGCCGCTGCACGCCACGGCTGAGCGGGCGCATCATCCCGTCGTCGGCGTCGGCGGCAGCGATGCCGAGGCCTACGCCAAGTGGGCCGGCAAGCGCCTGCCCACGCCGCAGGAATGGGAGGCGGCCTTCAGCGGGTTTGAGCCGATGGCCGACCGCGTCGTGCCCGGCGGGCAGTGGCTGCCGGTGACGTATTCGATCGAGTCCGACCCCACGCAGCGCAGCAAGTTCGGCCTGCACGGGTTCGGCCAGGTGTGCGAGTGGACGTGCGTGGTCAACGCCAAGGGGCAATTCCCCTTCCGCCTGCTCAAGGGCGGCAGTTGGATGAGCCAGGAAAGCTGGGGCCTGCGGCGCCAGACGGCGTTCTACGCCTTCGCCCCCTGGTGCCGCCAGTGGACGGGTCTGCGATGCGTGTCCGACAAGCAGATGCCCGACATGCCCGAGGCCCCGCTGCCGCAGGTCGGCGCGCCCGACTATCACCATAACCCCAGCGCCGCCGGCGACAGCGTCAAGCTGCTCTATCACGGCGGACGCGGCATGGGCGTGGCTTTGCCGCATATCGGCGAGGCGCTGGGCATCGCGGCGCCGGAAGGCTACCTCATCGACGGCGCCGGCCCCAAGGAGTCTGAAGATCTCTACAGTTCCGGTCCGGAAAGCTCGGAGACTGGAACCGTCACGTATCGCTTCCGCATGGACAAGATCGAGAACCAGTTCCAGTTCCGCGCCGGGCCTGATTTCTTCGACATGGATTATTCCTTCAAGAACCTCAGCAACAAAGACGCCACGGTGCAGGCCTCGGCGTGCATGAACGCCGGGTTGATGGACGTGTTCTACGACCTCGAAGGCAGCCGCTCATTCATCTGGCTGGGCAAGGGCGAGTGGATGCCCCTGCGCTCCCTGCCGCGCGTCGAGGGGTGCGGGCGCTGGATCAGCTACGTCACGCTGCCCCAACCGCCGGCCAAGTCCGTCGTGGTGGCCGTGCTGGGCAAGAACTCGCCCATGGTCTTTGCATACTCTCGCCCCAACCTGAGCGGCCCGCTGGCCCTGGCGAATAACTTCTGCTTCTCGTGCCTGCACCTGGACCCTGCCGTCCGGGTGCCCGCCGGCGGCGAAGCCTCCACCCGCGCCCGGGTCTATTGCCTCAAGGGCGGCCTGGACGACATCCGCACGCGATTCGTCAAGGACTTCAGCCTGTAGCTAGCTTCAAGGCGGGCGGGTGGCATGGCGACACGCGTTTTTGTTTTTTGCGGGTCGCCATGGAACTGCTGCAGAACATGGCGACCCGCGTGGCGTGTCGCCATGCCACCCCCGCTATCCTACGCTGACTACCGGTTAGCGATTCAGAGCTTCTTCGGGCGGGCGGACCACGCGGAAGAATACCGGCTTGTCCTGCTGGGGCATTTCGGCCAGGATGCCCCACCGTCGGCCGTCGTGGCAGGCGGAGGCTTCATAAAGGATCAGGCGCCCCGGCCAACCTTTCACGGCCAAACCCTCGCGAGTGTAGATGTACGGCACGCGCGAGACAGGGCAGACCAAAGCCAGACCGGACGCGCCGGACGAACGTTTGTTCAGGTCGGCCAGCGTCGGCGGCAGTTGACCGTGGTCGGCGTAATACGCCAGCAGTTCTCCACAGAGATCGTGGAGCATCTCCGAGCAGGCATCGTTCTGGGGCGCCGCCGCGGCTGGCGCTGCCAGGTCGGCCGACTGGTCCGGCCAGGCGCATCCGCCGGCGGCTGCGGCGGCCAGACCCATCACGACAGTCAGGATTCTAGCGTTGGGGTTCATATCGCACCTTGGGCGCCGCGGGTTTAGCCGGGGGCAGCGGCGCAGAGCCTGCGGGCCTGGCGGCCTCGTTCAGCGGGGCCGTCGGGGGCACGACGGGCTCGGCCATTCCTCGCATGTGGTCCTGGAAGGCGCCGCCCTGGACGGCGTTAGGCAGGATCTTGGTGTTCTTGATTTCGGTGTCGGTGATGGCGTCGAGGTCCTGGGTCTGCTGGGCCACGTGCGGGGTCAGGAAGATCAGCAGTTCGGTCTTGCTCTTCCTTTCGATGGTCCGGCGGAAGAGCACGCCCAGGCCGGGAATATCGCCCAGCCAGGGCACCTTCTGCACGCTCTTGAACTTGCGGTCTTCCATCAGCCCGCCGATGACGATGGTTTGCCCGCTTTGGACGGCCACGCGGCTCTGGGCGGCGCGCTTGGAGATCGTCGGGGCGCGAACGGTGTCGGAGATCGGCACGGTCGAGTCCGTCAGCGTTGAAATCTCCGGATACACGTCCAGCGTCACCAGCCCCTGCGGGTTGATGTGCGGCGTGACATTGAGAATGATGCCGATGTCGTCGTACTCGACGGTGTTGATCGTCTGGCCGGTGTCGGTGATGCGCGTGTTGGTGATGAAGGGCACCTCCTGCCCGACCATGATGGCGGCCTGCTGATTGTCGCCGGTGAGGATGTACGGGCGCGAGAGCACGTCGAGCTTGTCGACGCCGGCGATGGCGCGGATTGTCGCGAGGATATTCTGCTCGTTGAGCTTGAACATGAAGCCGGTGGTCTCGGCGGCAATCTTGAAGTCGGTTCCGGCCGAGAAGCCCTTGCCCGAGGCGCGCAGGTTCATGCCCGAGAACTCCACGCCCAGGTCCAGCGAATTTTCGTGCGTCACTTCGGCGATCAGCACCTTGATGAGCACCTGCGGCACGGCGTGATCGAGGTTGGCGATGATCTCTCGCACGCGGTCGAAATTCTTCGACGAAGTCGTCACCAGCAGCGAGTTGGTGTCTGCCTCGGCGACAATGAACACCTGCCCGATGAGGTCGGAGGCGGCCGTGCCCGTCTGGCCGCTGCGCTGGGCCCCGCGTGCGCCGCCGCCGCGCTGGGTGCTCTGCTGCTGTTGCTGGCGGGTGAAGCTTCCGGGCATCATGCTCTGGTTCTGGCCGGTCCCGCCCGAGCGGGCGGAACTGCCCGTGCGCCCGCTGCCGCCGGTTCTCCCGCTATTGCTCATGCGGTTGGTGAAGGCGCCCGTGCCGGTGTTGCCGCCGTAGATTCGCCCGGCGCTGGTCGTGCCGGAGGCGCCGGTGGCGCCGAAGATGCTGTTGAGCACCGGTTCGAGCGTCGTCGCCCGGGCGTTCTTAAGGCGGTAGACGAACACGTCCTGTTCGAGGGAAGGATTCGAGTCGAGTTCCGTCACCACGCCCTCGATCACCTTGAGGATCTCCGGCGAGGCGCTGACGACCAGCGTGTTGGTGCGGTCGTCGGCCGAGGCGGTCACCTTCACGCCGCGCTTGTCGGCGCTGGAGTCCGCCGCCGGCGCGCCCGGCATCACAAATGCCCGCCGCCCGCGCATCATCGCCGCCAGCGGGTTCTGGCCGCCCTGGGGCTGGTCTTCCTTGAAAATCTCCCCGATGAGTTTGGCCGCGGCGGTGGCGTTGGCGTACTTGAGCTGGAAGACCTTCACCTGGGCCACTTCGGACATATGCACGTCGATGGCGCGGATGATCTCGACGATGCGTTTCACCGTCGCCTCGGTGCCGGTGATGATGATCGTGTTGCTGGAGGCATTGCTCGTCACGTCGGCCGTGGTGGGGATCAGCGCCGCCAGGTCGGCCTTGAGCTTGACGGCGTCGGCGTAGCGGATCGGGATGACCTGCGTGATGATGCGGTCGGTGGGTTGGATCACGCTGGGGTCGTTGCCCGAGCGGACGGGCACCATCTCCTTCTTGGCCTGCTCGAGGGTGACGATCTTGAGCATGCGTCCCTGGCGGATGGCGGCGAAGCCCTTTTCCTTCAGGACGGTGTCTAACAGCGAGACCGCCTCGTCGACCTGGATGTCGCGGCGGCTCATCACCGTGATGCGCCCGCTGATGGGCGCGTCCTGGACGATGACCAGTCCGGCGGCTTCGGAGAGATACTCCAGCACCGTCCGCACGGAAGCGTCGCGGAAGTTCAGCGACAGGGGCCCCTGCCCCGCCGTCGGTCGCGAGGCGGGGCGCGAGACTGCCATCTGCGTGCTCTGGGTCTGCGCGGCGGCCGCTTGCGTCGTCGCCACCGGCTGCGACTGGGCGGGCGCCTCAACCGCGGGCACGTCCACGGGCGAATCCTGTCCCCGCGCCGCCGGCGCCGCGGCCAGCAGTGCGCAGATCGTCACCGCGGCCAGGGCCGCACGAGTCACTGTACAATAGCGTGTTCGTATGTTCATCGTTGGAGATCCTGTAAGCGGCGCAGCCGCAAGCGCTGGAGCACGTCGTTATCATTGGCCGAAGAGGGCGGGGCGGCGGGCGTAGCGGCCGGCGCCGAGGCGCTCTGTGTCGATGTCGATGCCTGCAACAGGACGGCGATGCCTTCGATATCTTCACCGATGGCGATGGTTCGCTCGCGCGCTCCGTTGCGGTACGTCACGCCGTCGAAGGAGATATCGGCGACCGTTCCATGCCCGATCGCCATCCCGGCCTGGACCCAGAGGGTCTGCCCGTCGAGGCTGTCCTCGAAGAAGGCGATGGGGCTTTCGCCCTGCAAGGCCACGCCCGTCAAAACCAGGTGCCGCTGGGGCGCCGGCGGGCTGATCTCGCGCGGCGGGGTATACGCCCGGGCCGCCACCGGCCTGCGGCTTCGGTCGCGCGAGAAGATATTGCGATCGACGATCAGGCGGTAGTCGTCGAGCGACCGCTTGGGCGGCGCCGACGGCGCCGAGGCGCTCTGCGTGGCGGGGCTCTGCCCCGTCGCCGGCAGCCACAGCGCCGCGGTCAACGCCAGGACGATCCATGGGCGAGCCATTATCCACCTCCTGCGCGGGCCGGCGCGGGTTGGCCTTTGGGGGCGTACAGGGTCGAGAGGCGCATCTCGAAGTTCAGGTCATCCTGCCCTTCCTTGCGGCTGGCGATCTGCAACTTCACCACGCGGATGGGAATGCTGGCCGATTCGATCTGCCAGAGCAGTTGCGAGATGCCTCGCATCGTGCCGCTGTAGGAGGTCTGGAACTCGATCTCGCTGAAGCGTCCCTTGCCGGCGATGCGGACGGTCTGCACCTGCCCGCGTCCCAGACCGGCGTCCTGGGCCCACTTGCGCATGGCGTGAAGCACCTGCGCTTCGGCCTCGGCGGGGTCGGTCTTGAGATTGGTGCGTTTCATCTGCTCGAGCGTGGCGGCGCTGCGGTCTCGCTGGGCCATGAGGAGCTGCCCCTCGAGCGATTCGGCAGCGCAGTTCGCCTTGGCCGCGGCGGTGGCGGCGCGGGCATCGAGCAGCGGCGAGACGATCAGCCAGTTGGCCAGCAGCGCGCCGGTCACGACGATCGTGGCAATCAGGATATACCGCTCGCGTCTGGAAAGAACCATCAGTCGACTCCCGCGGCATTGAGTTTGAACGAGAAGGTCACCGCCGGCGAGGCCGACCCGCTGTTGCGCACGTAGAGCGTCTCGATGTTGCTGAGTTTGCGGTTGGCCTTGAGGCGGTCGAGCACGTCCAGCACCGCCGCCTCGGTGAGCGACTTGCCCGTCACGGTGACCTGGCGGTCCTCGCGAATCTCCAGGCTCGTCGCCCAGATGCGCCCTTCGCTGGGAAAGGCCCGCGTCACCTCGCGCATCGGGCCCAGGCAACCGGCTCGGGTGTCGAACCACTGGCGCGCCGAGCGGATATCGGCGTTGAAGATCTTCGCCTCGTCCCGCGCGGGTTTGCTGTCGGCCAGTTCCTTCACCATCGTGGTCACCGCATGCTGCTCGCTGCGCCAATCCACGAACAGAAATATCCCGATCGCCAGCAGCGCCGCGGCCACCACGCCGCCCAGCAGCGCCCGCGGACCCACGCGCGCCCTGGCAGGCTCGGACAGGCGCGAGTGCAGAAAGTCGATCTCGGGCCCCTCGCCTGCGCGGGCCAAAGCCGCGGGGGCGGCCAGCGCCGCGTCGCTGGGAATGTCCGGACCCGAAAGCCCCAGGTCCGACGCCAGGGTGCAGAACCGCACCGGCAGATGCAGCGCCTCCGCCGCGGCCGACAGCGGCGCGTGGCCGACGCCGGCGCAGTCCCAGACCAGCAGCTCGGGCGGCTCAGTGCCCGACGCGCCCAGCAGAGGCAGCAACCGCCGCAGGTGACCGTCGAGAGTCGCCCCCGAGGCGGCGTCTTGCAGCCGCACCGGCAGGTGACGCACCAGGCGCAGGCTCTGACCGCTGATGACGACGGCCTCAATGCCCGTCGCCAGCACGCACAACACGATGCGCCCGCCGGGACCGGCCGGGCCGCACGATCGGGCCAGGGCGACAGACGACGAGGTGACCGCCAAGACCTCCAGCCCCGCCGCCGCGGCAAGAGCTTGCACCTGGTCGACGATCTCCCGCGCGGCGGCGGCGATCAGCACGCTTTGCCCGCCGCCGGGGACGCTGCGGGCGCTGTAGTCGAACGCCAACTCGGCGTTGTCAGAGGCGAAATCCCGCTCGACGGCCAGCGACACGATTCCCCGCAGCGACTGCTCATCGGCCGGGGGCAGCAGCTTCTCGCGGCAGACGATCCAGGAGGCCGCAAGCCCCACCACGCAGCGCGACGCGCCCAGCCCGCCGCGGCGCAAGGCCGCCTTGAGCTCGCGCCCGAGGCGCTGCGGATCGTTGAGGTTGATCTCGGCGTTGAAGCTCACCGCCACGCTGCGCAGGGCGGTCTTGGCGCCGTTGGCGGTCACCTCGACGGCCGTAATGCGCTGCTCGTTGACGACCAGGGCAAGATGTCTGCCTCGGCTGAACATCACTTGGGTGTCTCCTGTATGACGGTCCGCGCCGCGGTCAGGTCATCGAGTGAGCCGCCGCCGCGCAGGTGCGCGAGGGTCTCGCTCGCCAGCGGCCAGCCCAGGTGCGTCAGGTCCTGGCGGTAGATCACGCGCGGCGGGCTGGCGGCGGCGTCGACGACGATCCGGCAGCGGCGCGGGCTGCGCCCGTCGGCGGCGACGCTGACGATGTCGGCGGAAAAGCAATACGTCCGCACAGTGATCAGGGCCCCGATGGCCCGGGCCTTGGCCGGCGTCAGCACCTGCGCGACCCAGGCGATGGTCTGCAGGGCCTCGCCGCCTTCGAGCCGCTTGGCCACCAAGGCCGCGGCGTCATTGTCGTCGAGCCCGGGCAGGCACGCCAGTACCTGTCGCGGCGCGGTGTTGACGTTGATCAGCCCCTGCAGCGGCGTCGCCGGGTCGCTGGTCGTCACACCGTCGGCAATGGCGGCGAACTCTTCGATCTTCAACCCGGCGCGAATGTAGAAGTCCAGGACGTTGTCGAACGGTCGGCCGCTGTACGTGCGGATGAGCACGTCGGTGGCGCGGCTGGCGTCGAGGCCCTTGGTGACGGCGTTGCGGAGCGTATCGCCGCCGGCGGTGTTGATGTTGACGCGCGCCTTGGCGTCGGAGGCGCTGTTGCTCTCGCGGCTGTAGACGGTCACCATCGACAGCAGCCCGCGGCGGAGCTGTCCGTCGCGGTTGTCCGCCGGCAGGGAGGCGTCGCCGTCGTCTTCATAGAGGTCGAGCAAACCGTTGCGGTTGCGATCTTCTCCCAGCAGCAGGTCCTCGGTAGCGCCGCAGACCAGGAACAGTTCCTCGATGGTCTCCAGCGGGGCGTTCTTGCACTGGTAGGGGTCCTTCTGCGTGAGGTAGTATTCGCTCTCGGCGCCGTTGGGCGTCACGTTGCTGTCGCCGTCGCGCCAGTCGACGATAGCCGCGGCCAGTTCGTCGGTCATCTCCGGCAGCTTGATGAGCATGGCGACGGTTGCGGTGTTGAGATTGAGCTTGGCGCACTCGTCGGCGATCCCGAAGGCCCTCTGGCGGTCGTTCTCGAAGTCGGGGCGGATGATCCAGAACATTCCCTGCCCGAGGCGCACGGCCTCGCAGGGCACCTCCGCCTCTTCGGGCATTTTGCCCTTGAGCGAATCGACTGCCGAAAGCACGTACTGGATGGCCCCGGCCTCGACGGCTTGGGCCTGCGCGGCGGAATACTCGTTGCCCGAGCAGACCAGTTCGACGCGCATCGAGTGGCACATCACCATGGCCATTGCGGCCAGCACGATCATGATCCACATCGTCACGATGAGGATGGCCCCGCGGCGGCAGGAGACTGGGTGCCGTGGCGCGAAGGGCCCAAGGCCCGCAGAGCCACGATCTCCGACCGCCGAGAGTACAGGTGCATGCGGGATCGCGCGAAGTCGTGGCTGTCGGGCTTTGCCCTCCCGCCACGGCACCCGGTGCGTCTGTGCCTGCATGGCGTTCATGGGGCGCCTCCCGAGGCCGCGGCGAGGGGCTGCTCCCGCCCGCAGGGCAGCAGCACCGTGCGCGTGAGGCGGCGGGTGGGATCCGTCTGAGCGCCTTCAAGCTCCAGCGTGATTTCGACGGCCTTGGGCAGCAGGTTGCCCATCTCGCTCGAGACCCAGCTCGTCTGCCAGGCCGCTCCGTCATGGTACCGCAGCAGCAGCGACTTGACCTCGCGGCAGATCACTTCTTCCCGGGGCAGGACCTCCGTTTCAGCCAGCAGGTTCGTCGTGATGTATCGGGTGAGGACGGCCGAACTGCTTCCGGGGGGGAGGTCGCAGGCATATTCGATCTTCTTGACGTCGCCGATGCCGGGGGCGGGCGCGATGTCCGTCGCGGCGGCGTAGAACGTCACGCTGTCCAGGCCCGACGAGATGATACCCTCGCTGTCGCCGGCGCCCGTGAAGGACTCCGCCAGGCGCCCGTCGGGCACGCGGGCCGACTGCAGATCTGCCACGATCAGGTCCATCGCGGCGGTCAGCTTGCGGATGGTCTGCGTGGCGCCCTCGGCGCTGCGGCGGGCCTTGAGGGCGACGCCCAGGCAAGTAAACAGCGCCGCGGCCACGAGGATCGTCAGCGTCGAAGCGGCCATCAGCTCCAGCAGCGTGAAGCCCGATCTGTCGCGCCGGGCGGCGGTCATGGCGTCTCCCCCGTTTCGGCGCTGTCCGTCGTTTCGGCGGTCTTCACCAGCGTCGAGAGCGTGATGCTGCGCGGGCGCGACGCGGTAGTCCACGTGACAGTCACATCCAGTTGCCGCAGCGTGCCATCCCAGTCCTGCAGTTGCCCCTGCCAGCGGTAGTCCGGCCGGTCGGGGGCGAAGTCGCCGGCCATCGTCGGCTGCTGCCACTGGTTCTCGGCGAGCAGTTGGGCCATCTTGTCCTGCGCCAGGGCGGTGGCGACCGCCTGCTCGCGGGCGATTCCACCGGCAGACAGGGCGGTGTTGATGCCCATCACCACCGCCGGCAGCATCACCGCCAGCAGGGCGATCGTCGTGAGCAGTTCGACCAGCGTGAAGCCCGGGGCGTAGCGAGTCGTGGCGGTCGGCCTGAAGGCCTCCCGCCATGGCACCGGCACGGCGGATCTCACATTCGAGATCCCGAGTTGCAGATGTGCCGCCGTCATTGCGCCCCCTCCGCCGGTGTGACAACATAAAAACCTTCCGTCGGCGAGTCGCACGTCACCAGGTACAACTCGCCCCCGCGGCCGAGGACTTCGATCGTCTCCACCGCGGACCGGCCGCTGGGCTGGAACTCGACGTAGCTCGCCCCATCGGGTCGCGCGGCCCCGCTGCCGCGAAAGCGGATCGTCACGCCATCAGAGGTGGCGATTCGCGCGCCGGGGTCGCTTTGAGCCTCGACGAACGTGCCGTTTTCGGCAGCGCTGAGCCAGAACTCGCCGGCGGTGCTATCGACATTCACCCGGCACGGTCGCCCGGCGGCGATGGCTTGGCTGCGGGCATATTTCGTCAGCGACAGAAGCTGCGAAGCCGTGTCGGCGGCGCTGCGCGAGGCGGCGAATCCGCGCATGGACGGGGCGACCGCGCCGAGCACGATCGCGATCATCGCCAGCACCAGCACCAGCTCGATCAGGGTAAATGCCCTGACAAGAGCCCTAGTTGGCCGTCCAGTTTCCAATATCGTCCGCCGTGTCAGGCTGCATGTCGGGCCCGCAGGAGAAGACGTCAAAATCCAGCCCGTGAGTGCTGGGGTTGCGGTATTCGTAGACCACGCCCCAGGGATCTATCGGGACTGCGTTGGCGTCAAGACACTTGACCCAACCGTTAAGGTTGCCCGGTTGCTGCACCAGAGCGAGCAGCCCCTCCTGCTGGCTGGGCAGTCTGCCGCAGTTGATTTCGAACGTCTTCAACCCCGTCTTGATGCTGCCGATGGTCGTCTTGGCGGCAGCGATCTGGCCTTTCTGCGTCTGGCCGACAAACCGCGGGACGACGACGGCCGCCAGCAGTCCCAGGATCACCAGCACCAGCATCAGCTCGATCAGCGTGAAGGCCCTGCCCTGCAGCGTGCGTCTCTGTCTGTGCGTATGCATCTCATATCCTCATGGGTTGATGTAATCTGAAAGCGTGAGCATCGGCAGCAGCATGCCGATGACAATGGTTCCGATCAGCGCGGCCATGACGAACAGCATCCCCGGTTCAGCCAGCGCCACGAGCATTCGCAGCTTGCGGTCGAGTTCGCTCTCGTTGGTAGCGGCCAGCCGCAGCAGTTCGTGGTCAAGCCGAGCGCTCTCTTCGGCCACGGCGATCACTTCGACAACCGAGGGCGGAAAGAGCAGCGTGCATGTGCCCAGGCTTCGCGCCAGCGAGGCGCCTCGCTGGACGTCTTCGATCGAGCCGCTGACGGCGTCGCTGAGAATCTGGTTGCCGATGGCCTCGCGAGCGACCTTGAGCGAAGCGATCAGCGGCACGCCCGATTCCAGCAGGGTCCCCAACATGCGGCAGAACCGCACCTGCGCGAACCGCGACAGCACGCCGCCCAGACCCGGGCTCTTGAGCAGCACGCGCTCGTACACCCGCCGGCCGGAAGGGGCTTTGAGCGCGCGGTGGATCAGTACCCCTGCCACCACCGCCACGATCGCCAGCACCAGGCCGTACCGCGTCACCACGTAGCTGCTGATGATGATGCCCCGCGTCAGGGCAGGGAGATTGGGGCTGACGTAGAAGTCGCCCTTGGGGACTTTGGCCGCCGCGGCGTTCTTGTGATCGAACGTGTCGAACAGCGCCGAAAACTTCGGGATAAAGTACGTCAGCAGGAAGATCAGCACGCCCGTGGCCAGCACCGCCAGGACGCTGGGGTAGATCATCGCGCCTTTGACCTTGGCCTTGAGGTCGCGTTCGCGCGTGCGGAAGTCGGCGATCTGGGCCAGCACCACGTCGAGAAACCCTCCGGTCTCGCCGGCGCGGACCATCGCCACCTGAACCGGGGAGAAGGTCCGCGGCCAGTGGCCCATCGCCTCGGCCAGCGACGTGCCCCCCACCACTTCGTCGTGGATGATCTGCCACTGCTTCTTGGCCGCCGGTTGCGAGGCCTCGCGCGCCAGGATGTGCAGCGCCCGGCTCAGCGCCACGCCGCCGGCCAGCAGGTTCGACAACTCGCGGATGAACGCCTCGGCCGCCGCCTGCGGAATGCGCCCGCCGACGGAGGCGTGGGCCTTGGGCGCCGCGGCGGCGGAAGACTGCTCCTCCACCGCCACCGGCGTGAGGCCCTGACGCGTCAGGGTTTCCGAGGCCGCCACTCGCGAGGCGGCCGGAAGGGCGCCGCTGGTGGGCTTTCCGGCAGAATCCAGCGCCGTGTACGTGAAGGTGGGCATCAGGACACAGCCTCGCCGCCCGCGTGAGCGATGCCATTGCCGTTGCCGCCAAAGCCTTCATCCTTGGTGGCCCGGAGCACTTCCTCGGGCGTGGTTCGGCCGCTACGGACCAGGCGCCACCCGTCATGGCGGAGGCTGCGCATGCCTTGCTTTGCGGCCTCCTTGCGGATGTCGCTGGCCGAGGCGCGGTCAAGGATCATCGAGCGGATGCATTCGGTGACGGGCATGAGCTCGAAGATGCCTGTTCGCCCGCGATAGCCCGTGCCTCGGCAGTGGCGACAGCCGGCGCCGTGGTAGAGCACGCCGGCCTTGTCGTCGCCGAAGGCCTCTCGCAGCACCTTGGGGTCTGGGGCGGGGGCTTCCTGGCGGCACTGGGGGCAGATCAGTCGCACCAGGCGTTGGGCGAGCACCATCTCCAGCGACGAGGCAACCAGGTACGGTTCGATGCCCATGTCGACCAGTCGCGTGACGGCCCCGGGGGCGTCGTTGGTATGCAGCGTCGAGAAGACCAGGTGCCCGGTCAGCGAGGCCTGCACGGCGATCTCGGCGGTTTCCTTGTCGCGGATTTCGCCGATGAGGATCACGTCCGGGTCGTGGCGCAGGATCGACCGCAGCCCGCGGGCGAAGGTCAGCCCCGCCTTGGAGGCGACCTGGATCTGGTTGATCCCGTGCAGGTGGTACTCGATGGGGTCTTCGATGGTGATGATCTTGCGCTCGACGTCGTTGATGCGCGAGAGGCCCGCGTAGAGCGTCGTCGTCTTGCCGCTGCCGGTGGGCCCGGTCACCAGCACGATCCCGTGCGGGCGCTCAAGGATCTGCTCCATCTCGCTCTTGTCGCGGCCGTCCATGCCCAGGTGCTCCAGGCCCAGCAGCGTCGTGCCGCGGTCGAGCAGTCGCAGCACGACGGCCTCGCCGTGGAGCATGGGGATGACCGAGACGCGCACGTCCACTTCGCGGGCGGCGACCTTGAGCTTGATTCGCCCGTCCTGGGGCAGGCGCTTTTCGGCGATGTCCAGGTGGCTGAGGATTTTCAGTCGCGAGACGATGGACGGCTGGAACTGCCGCACCTCGGGGGGGATGTTGGCCTCCTGCAGCATGCCGTCGACGCGGTAGCGCACGCGCAGGGCGTGCTCGAAGGGCTCGAAGTGTACGTCCGTCGCCCGCCGATCGATAGCCTCGGCTAGCACCTGGTTGACGAAGGTGATGATCGAGGCGTCTTCGGCCGCTTCGGAAAGGTCGACGTCGTCCTCGTCGCCGGAGTCGACGACCTGGACGCCCTGGTCCTGCGACTCGTTGACCAGCGAGGCCAGCGTGTCGGCCCCGACGCCCAGGAGGCTCTTGAGGCAGCGGTTGATCTCGGAGGCGCTGGCCAGGGCGCCGCGCACGGGGCGCCCGCAGGCCAGGCGCAATTCGTCCAGGCCCGCCGAGTCGAAGACCTTCGCGCAGGCCACCAGCACTTCGCCGCCCTGCTGCTCGATGGGCAGCAGCCCGTGCGTCATCAGGATGCGCGCGGGGAAGCCGGCCAGGAACTCCTTCGACGGCGGCTGGCGCTCCAGGTCGGCCAGCGGCATGGCGAACTCGTCCGCCAGCGCGCGCAGGACGACCTGCTCGTCGGCGCCGCACTTAAGCAGCGCCTCGTCGGGCCAGCAGCCCTGGGCGACAAGCGTCTGGGCCGACTGCAGGGCCTGATCGTCGATGAGGCCCTGGAGTTTCATTCTTGCCAACAGGTCGTTCATGGCGTTTGTTTCTGGTGGCACAGCCTTTCCAGGCTGTGGCCGTTCTCCACTACCGCACAGGCTGGAAAGCCTGTGCCACCTATTCGAGCATTCCCATCGACACGAGCTGGGCCTCTTGGCGCAGCGTCAGGACTTCCTGCAGTTCCTTCTGGGCCTTAGCCAGATCGTCGCGGGCCTTGGCGCGGGCGGCGCGCAGGGCGTCCAGGGCGGTCTTGATCTCCTGGGGTTTGGCGTCGGCGTTCTGCAGAACCTTCTGCAGATCGGCGGAGGCCTTGGCAACGTCGTTCTGGGGTTCGGCGTTGCGGGCATTGTTGTTATTGTCGCCGCCGCGGCGGTTGCCGCGGGTGCGCCCGCCGAATCCCATCGACTGCGCCCTCAGCGCCGTGACCTTCTCAAGCCGCGGCTGAAGGGCCTTCCATTCCTCGTCGTTGGCCACGCCCAGCGACTGCTTGAGGCGGTCGGTGAGCTGCTGGCGGAAGCGCTCCATGCGGGCCTGCCCCTCGTCGGCCGGACGGCTGTCCTGTGACATCACCTCCGCGACGAACCCCAACGCCACCACCGCGCCCAACGCCAGAATCGTCAATCCTTTTCGCGATGCCATGCTCATGCTCCTTTGCTGATGGCCGTGACTGGAAATACTCACTGCTCGCCTTGAACAGCGTTTTGGGTTTGTGTCGCCGCCGTGGCAGGCCGGGAGGCGCTGGTGCGCCGATGCTCCCGGGAGCGGTCCCCGCCGCGCCACTGGCGCGGGTCGCGCTGGCGCATCATCTCTTCATACGTGACCGCCTGCTCGGGCGTGAGGATCTTGCGCGTCTCCTCGACGGCCTTTTCAAACGCCGCCCGGCGCAGGGCCGACTGCTTCTCGATCTGCGCGGCGTAGTCCTTCTGAATCGCGTCGTACTGCTGGCGCTGCGCCGGCGTCAGCAAGGCCACCACCGCTTCGTCTCGCTTGCGGGCCACGTCGCTGCGCCCCGGACTCCGCCGCTCGCCCCGATACCGCAAATCCGTCCAGATCTTGCGCATCTGCTCCTGCTGGGCGGGCGTGAGATTGAGCCGGTTGGTCAGTTCCGAACGGTGGCGCGGGCGCTCCCGCACGATGTTCATCCCCACCAGCACGCCGGCCGCTATCGCCAGCAGGTACGCCACAATCAAAATCAGCTTGATCTTGCTCACGTCAATCCTTTCCCGTCAGGTCTCGCAGGACCCAGGCAGCCGTGGCGTCTTCCGTCGGGGCCTGCGCCGCCTCGGTCGTCGGCGGGGTCAGGGCGTCGGCTTCCCACGCGGCGGGCGTCTCGCCCCGGGCCCCGTTGCCCTGTGCCAGCGCCACCGTGCAGACGACGATAATGCCCGCAGCCGTCGCCGCCAACGCCTGCGCCAAGCGCCGGACGGCCCCGATCTGCGGCAGCGTGTCCACGTGGGCGTGCAGGCGCTCGATCAGTTGCTCCTCGACCGCCGGGGCCTGGACCCCCTGCAGCAGTGCCGTGAGCTGCTGCAGGCGGCCGAGCTGGCGGCTGCACGATTCGCATGCCGCCAGGTGAGCTTCGAAATCGGCTCGCGCCTGGGGCGTCATTTCGCCGTCGTGGTAAGCGCCGGCTCGCTCGCTATGGGGGCATGGGTTCATGGTCTGCACCTCACTGCAAATATTCCTTGAGCAGGTCCTGCAACTGCCGCCGGGCGCGAAACAATCGCGACTCGACCGTTCCCGGCGGAATCTCCAGCACCTGCGAAATTTCCTCGTACGACAGCCCTTCCATCTCCCGCAGCACGATCACCGTGCGGTGGTCGCCGCCGAGGCGCTCGATCGCCGCCTGTACGTCCATCCGCACGTCCGACTGCTCAGAGGCCGCCTCGGTCATCGCAGCGGCCTGGGCGTCCTGCAGCGGCACGACCGCCCGCCGCGTGCGCCGCTGGAGGGCTCGTGCGGCCTGGCGCACCAGGATCCGCGTCAGCCACGTCCGCACCGACGAGCGCTCGCCGAACGAGCCCAGCCCCCGGTGCGCCCCCGATAGCGCCTCCTGAACCGCGTCTTCGGCGTCGCAGGCATTGCCAAGCAACCGCACCGCCAGGCGGTACAGGTAAAGCCCGTGGCGGCTCACCAGTCCGTGAAACGCCGCCATGTCGCCACGGCGGGCCTTGCGGACCAACTCCAAGTCCGTCGGCTGTGCCAGACCATTCTCCGTAATGTGCCAATCTTCATGGCCGCCCATATAGTTGCTTAACGTATCCGATTTCTTCCCCCCGGTTTGACTTTTTTCATGTATTGTTAGCGGCGGAGCTTGCTCCGCGCGGTCTTTCGGAAACCAGACAACCCCTCAAGCAACGTCGGCCGCTAACAAAGCAATACGCTGTGACTTGGAGGCATCCGAACATGGCGAAAGAATCCGTTCTCAAGCACTCCGACGTGGTCTTCATGTACGGCGCCGACGACGAGTCGTATCGCGCCTACGGCACGACGTTTGTCGGCTGGGGCGGGGCCAGCACCCGCAAAGACGTCCGACGCCATCACGCCCTCGGCGTGCAGTGCTCGGGCAGCATGTGGTGCCTGACCGCCGGGGCCGAACTGCTCTACAACCGCCCCGACCTGCGCCAAGCCGTCTCGTGCGACTTCCTGGGCGAGCCCGTCATGCCCCCCTGGCTGTTCGACCACACGTACAAGGACCAGAAGCCTTACTTCGGCTGCACGAACCATCCAACGTTCCGCGCGCTGTGCCGCCAGCGCGTGGCGGAAACCATGTCCGGCGGGGCCGACAGCCTGCACGTCGACGATCATAGCGGCACGGGCGGGTCCGTCTATCATGGCGGAGGCTTCTGCGACCACTGCATGAAGGGCTTCCGCAAGTTCCTCAAGAAACACGCGACGGCGGCCGACTTGCGCGCGGCCGGAGTGAAGCGCGCGGACCTGGACACGTTCGACTATCGCGACATCGTCAAGCGCCACGCCCGCACGCGAAAGCAGTACATCAAGATTCACGCCCGCGTGCCGCTGGACAAGCTGTTCTGGCGGTTCCATTTCGAGTCCGCCGCCGCCCACGTGCGGCAACTTGGCCGCGCCGCCGCTGCGTCGGCCGGGCACGCGGTGCTGCTCTCAGCCAACGCCTGCCTGGATTATCCCTGGCAGGACATGGTGCTGGGCAGCATCACGCACGTGATCGCCGAGCTGGGCCAGCACCCCGCCCTGGGTCCGCGCGGGGCCCTCAAGGCGATCAAGGGCTACGACCTGGCCACGTCGCGCGGCGTCCCGATGGCCGCGACGGGCATGGGCTGGGACTGGACGTTCGTCAAGAATCACCGCACATACGACCTGGTGCGGGTCTGGATCGCCATGGCGTACGCCCACGGCCAGCGGTTCATGTGCCCCCACCCGACGCGCCAGTGGTGCTTCGACAAGAAGATCGGCACGCACTGGTACGCCGCGCCGGTTAAGGAATTCGCCCCGGTTTATCAATTCATCCGCAACAACGCCGACTGTTTTGACGGCCTGGAGGAGATTTCCTCTGCCGCCGTGAAAGCCCCGCCGCAGGTCCACGTGGCGCTCCGCCGCGACGGCAAGACTGGCAGGACGGTCCTGCACGTGATCAATCTGGCGTACGACCGCAACAAGCACCGCTCCAAGCCGCAGAAGAACGTCCGCATCGCCTTGCCGGCGTCGCTGCTGGCACGCGGGCAGTACGAAGTGAAACTGCTGTCATGGGAGAGCTCGGAAAAATCGCTGCCGATCAAATGCCGAGGCGGAAAAGGTTCCATTCTCCTTCCCCAGATAAAGAACTGGGCGATAGTTCTGATCTGCTAGGCCTCGGGACAAGGAAAGCCATGCCTGAAGTACGAAAGCATCCAGTTGTTACACCTGAGCAGGCTACACAAACGCCCTACCCTTACGTCTACGTCAACTATAACGGTACTGTGCGCGAACTGCATAAGGACGAGCGGGAATATCTGGAGCAAGCCTTTTCGCCCTTTGACGGGGGCCGTCCCTATGTGAAAACCAGTTTCGAGGCTAAGGACGGATGCGGCTGCATATCCGGCTTCTGCCATCGATCGGAAATTCCGCCCCACATCGCGATAGGTGACGTCATTCCTCCAATGAGTCTCAAGGGACACCTCGCCACCGCACGAAAGCCTGTCAGGCGAAAACCATGGTGGAAGTTCTGGTAGCAGACTTTTGCTGGTTGCAGCCCGCCGAAGGCTTCTGCAGGATCTTTCGTAGAGAAGAGCTTTCCTATTCTAACAAGCTCAATGATCACCCCTCGTTGTCTCCCAATCCTCCTAATCCCATCAATCTGCGTAATCCCGCTCTCCCCGTCCCCGTCTCTCCGTACTCTCTGTGATCTCTGTGGTAGAGTCTTTTCTCTAACCGGCGGTTCGGGGAAACAACCGCGTCGAGCAAGCTCGACCGCTAACTTTGCGGGCGAGACTTACTTGGGCGGCAGGGTTGCCTTGGCGGTGGTCTGGGCGGTGAATTGTTTTCCGGTCAGGTAGTCGGTGAATGCCACGCGGATGGTGAGGTCGGGGTGCTTGAGCGGGCGGTCTTTGGCCAGCGGGCAGCGGACGCGGTAGAAGTTGGCCATCAGCCCGCTCTTCCACAGCTTGGCCAGTTCGTCCACGTTCCAGTCGCAGCGGCTGACGAGATTCTCCCCCGCCGGCTGGGCCAGGTCGTAGATTTCGACCGTGAGCGATCCGGCGGCCTTGATCTTGTCGCGCTGCTGGTCGAGTGGCGAGATAAAGACGTCGATGGCGTCGTCGCCGGGCTTCTTGTCGGTGTCGACGCCGCCGGTGTAGCGGCCCAGTTCGATGGCGTTGACGTGGTAGATCTTCTCGAGCCGCTTTTCGCCCCCCAGCCCCTGGAGCGTCTGGATCTGCTTTTGCCGCTCGGCGAGGTCGGCCGCGAGCTTCTGGTTCTGGGCCTCGAGCTGCGAGACCTGTTTGGCCAGCGAGTCGGCGTCGGGCGTGGCGGTCACCGTGGCGCTGGGCTGGCACGCCCCCGCCGCGGCTGACATCAACACCGCGATGAGCCATCGCCGGGTCATTTTTCGGTTTCTTTCTTTGCCGGCGGGTCGGGCATGCGCTGCAGCACCTGGTCGACGCAGCCGTAGGCGACGGCTTCTTCGCCGTCGAGCCATTTGTTGCGGTCGCAGTCGCGTTCGACCTTCTCGTACGGTTGGCCGGTGCTGTCGGCGAGGATCTGGTAGAGCTTCTTGCGCAGACGGATGATCTCGCGGGCCTCGATGTCCAGGTCCGTCGCCGGGCCCGTCAGCACGCCGTGCAGCAGGGGCTGGTGAATCAGGACGCGGCTGGAGGGCAGGACGTACCGCTTGCCCTTGGCGCCGGCGGCCAGCAGCACCGCGGCCATGCTGGCGGCCATGCCCACGCAATACGTCGCCACCTGCGGGCGGATGTACTGCATGGTGTCGTAGATGGCCAACCCTGCCGAGACGCTTCCGCCGGGGGAATTAATGTACAGGTTGACGTCGGCGTGAGGGTCTTCGTTGCTCAGGAAGAGCAGTTGGGCGACGATGATGTTGGCCATGCCGTCGTCGATCTCGCCGCCGGCGAAGACGACGCGGTCGCTGAGCAGGCGGCTGAAGATATCGTACGCACGTTCGCCGCGGCCGGTCTTTTCGATGACGATGGGAACCAGGTTCTGATTGACTGGCGCTGCCATGTTGGAGTCCCTTCTCGTTCTCATTTTTTGCGGCTTTGCGCCTGCTGGAGAATCTCGTCGACGATGCCGTACTGGACGGCTTCAGCCGGGCTGAGGTACCGGTCGCGTTCGGTCTCTTCGGAAATCAGGGCCACGTCGCGTCCGGTGTGCTTGGCCATCAGCTCGGTGAGGAGCTTTTTGGCCTTGAGGATTTCCTCGGCCTGGATCTGGATGTCGGCGGCCTGTCCGGTCACGCCGCCCCAGGGCTGGTGGATCATGACCTTGCTGTGGGGCAGGGCGTAGCGTTTGCCCTTGGCGCCGGCGGCGAGGATCATGGCCGCCCCGCTGGCGGCCTGCCCGACGCAGTAGGTGGCCACGTCGCAGTTCATGAACTGCATGGTGTCGTAGATAGCCAGGGTGTCGTCGACGGAGCCGCCGGGGGAATTAATGTACAGGTTGATGTCGCGGTCGGGGTGCTTGGCCATCAGTTCCAGCAGGCGCATGATAAGCCCGCCGGCGCTGTTGGGGTTGATCTCGCCCCAGAGGAACACGATGCGTTCTTCGGCCAGGCGCTCTTCGAGCGTCATTTCGCGGCGGCCTTCGTAGTCGCGGTAGGCGCCGCGGGGGGTAAAGATCGGACGGCTCATGGCGATCTCCTGGGGGCTACTTCTTGCCCTTCTTGGCGGACTTTTTTGCGGCGGGCTTTTGGCCCTCTTCCTTGGCGGGCTTTTCAGCGGCCTCGGCGGCGGTCTCCGGCTCGGCCTCTTTGGCGGGCTTGGCCTTTTTGGCGACCTTGCGGGCCTTGGGCTTTTCCGGCGCGGGGGCGGCCTCTTCGGTAACCGTTGCCTGCTCGAGAATCATCTGGAGCACTTTCTCCTCCCGCAGCGACGACTCGATCTGCCCCAGCGAGCCGTTTTCGGCCAGTTCGTGGCGCATGCGTTCGGGGCGTTTGCCCGCCTGGGCGGCCATCTGGGCGATCCGGGCGTTGACTTCGCCCTCATCGACCTCGATCTTCTCCGCCTCGGCAATTTTATCGGTGATGAACGACAGTTTCAGCATGGTCTTGGCTTCTTCGCCGGCGGCGGCCTGCATCTCGGTCAGATGCTCGTCGATCTTTTCCTTGGGCACTCCCTGGTAGAGCAGGTCGACGTAGCGTCGCTGCAGGACGCTGTAGGTCTGGCGATGGACGAGCCCCTCGGGCAGGTCGAAGCTGGTCTTTTCCAGCAGGTAGTTGCTGATCTGCTCGCGCATGTTCTGCTGGGTCTGCTGGGCGAGGCGCTGCGTCAGGCGGGTGGTGGTGAAGTCGCGCAGCTCCTGGAGCGACTCGAACCCGGCGCTCTTGGCGAACTCCTCGTCGATCTCCGGAAGCACGCGCGTGCGCACTTCGGAAATCGTCACCTTCACCGTCAGGTCCTTGCCCCGCCAGGCCTCGTTGGGATGCGCCTCGGGAACCTTCACGCTCACCTCGACGCTGTCACCGGCCTTGGCGCCTTCGAGCTTGTCGCCCAGGTCGACCAGGGGCAGACCCTCGATCTGGGCCGGCGCCACGCGCAGGTGCAGACCGGGTCGCTCGGTGGCCTCGATGCCTTCGCCGCTGATGACCGCCCCGGCGATGACCACGTCGCCCTTTTCGGCGGCGTCTTCAGCCGTCTCGAACGTGGCGCGGCTCTCGACGATCTGCTGAAGGTATTCATCCACGCGGTCGTCGTTGACCTCGTAGACGTGCTTGGTGACGGCGATGCCCTTGGTTTCGGGCAATTCGAACTGCGGGGCGATCTCGATCTGGAAGTCGTAGGTCATGTCGCCGCTGTCGGGCAGTTCGATCTTCTCCAGGTCCAGGTCCGGCTCGCCGATGGTCTTGAGTTCGGCCTTTTCCAGCGCCGCCGTCAGCGAGTCGCCGATGATGGCGTTGCGGACGTCCTGCCCGACTTCCTTGCCGAATCGCTTCTCGATCAGCCGCCGCGGGGCGTGGCCGACGCGGAAGCCCGGCACCTGGGCCGAGGTGCTCAGTTCGCCAAAGACTTCGTCGTACTTGGCGTCGATGCGCGCCCGGGGCACCGTGACGAGGACTTTCTTCTTCAGGGTTCCGGCGTCTTCCACCGCGACGGTCACTTCAGGCAGGTCGCTCTTTGCCGGTTCTTCCGTTGCGGGGGTCTGTTCGTTCACGTTGCTCTCGTCGGCCATGGGATTTCTCTTTCCGCGTTACGCGCCGCCCATGCCACCGCGCTACGCAGCGCAGCAGCGCACCGGCGGCGCTACCGTCACAAACCCAGGCAAACTCCCGGGCTCATGCCAAGCGCGGCATTGTCACGAAAAATGATCCCCGCGTCAAGCAGTAGCATGGCCTTCTTCCCGTAGCATGGGCGTCTCTGCCGTAGCATGGGCGTCTCGCCCATGAGTAGCACGGGCGTCCCGCCCGTGTCCCCGTCGTGGCATGGGCGTCCCGCCCATGCTCCCCGACCGTGTCGCGGACGTCTCGCCCGCGCGTGTCGCGGGCGTCCCGCCCGCGATCCCCGACTTCAGCGGTCAGGGACACGCACAACGGAGTTGTGCGTGGCACCCGTCCCGCCCATGCTTGCTTCCCCCCCCCCCACGGGCAAGACGCCCGTGCTACTGCTTCAGTTGTTCCAGCCGCTGGCACAACTCCTCGACGCTCTTTGCCGGAGGCAAACACGAGCCGGCCCGGCAAACATATGCCGCCGGACCTTCCGCAGCTTTCACCCCCAACCGCTCCAGCGATGCGGCCTGGCCGGGGTCCACCGACAGCACCAGGTCGCCGGGAACATAGGCTCTTCGCGCCGCCGCCAGCAACTCGCCTGTTCTGGCGTCATCCACCGCCCCGACGACAGTAATCGTCCGCGGGCCGTTGAGGTGCTGATCGACCGCCTGGGCGTAGCCGGCCAGAAACGTGCCAAAGCCTCGCTGCGCCCGTCCGGCAAAGCTGCCCAGCGCCGCGGCGCCGGCCTGCGAATACTCCTGCCGCCCCGTCAGGCGCCCCAGGTCGATCATTGCCTGGGCGGCCACCGAAGCGGCGCTGCGGACCGGGGCGTCTTCCCACGCCCGCTGCGGCGCCACTGCCGCCGGGGACGGCTGGCTCACCGCCGGCGCGCTGAGCAGCCCCCCGTCCTGGGCTGTCAATTCCTTCATGATGTACTGAGCGGCCCGCTGTGCGGCGTCGAGGTATCGCTCGCTGGCGGTAGCGGCATAGGCGCCGATCAGCGCCCGGAGCATCCAGGCCTGGTCCTCCAGCCGCCCGACGCCCTGCAGCCCCTCGTGGTTGCGGAAGTGTCCGAAGACGCCTCGCTCGTCGCGGTGCGTCTCCAGCAGTGCGTCCAGCGCCGCCAAGGCGGTCCGGCGCGGCTCGGTCAGCCCCAGCCGCGCCGCCGCGTGCAGGTGCGCGTCGATCAACATGCCGTTGATGTCGGCGAAGATCGTCTTGTCGATCGCCGGCGCTCGCCGCTGGCGGCGGACGATCTGCAGGGCCGCCTTGCCCTGGGCCACCAGCTCGCGCAGTTCTGCCGCGTCGCGTTGCGTCAGGCGGGCGAACTGATCGAGGGTTCGGGGCTCATGGAGAACGTTGCGGCCGGGTCGGGTATGTACGTCGCCGACTTCGTCCACGTCATACCAGGCGATGATCGTGTCCGCCTGCACCGGCTGGGGCCCGATCGCCTCGTGAATTTCGTCAATGGTCCAGGTGAAGAAGTCACCGTCGTCACCGTCAAGATCGGCGTCCTGGCTGGCGTAGAACCCCGCGACTGCCCCCGTAGCACGGGCATCTTGCCCGTGAGTCGCACGGGCGTCTCGCCCATGCTCTTGCTGTGTAGCACGGGCATCTCGCCCATGCTCTTGCTGTGTGGCATGGGCGTCCCGCCCATGCATCCCTGAACCTGAACGGTCAGGGACACGCACAACGGAGTTGTGCGTGGCACCCGTCGCGCCCATGTTCTTTCCCTCCACGGGCGGGACGCCCGTGGTACTCATGGGCGAGACGCCCATGCTACTATGCTCCCCCGACTCCTGCCAAGCCGTCAGATCCTCCGCCACCCACCCCAGCGTCTCGCGCACCACGCGGGCAAAGTCCTCGCGGCCGGTCAGAGCGTACGCATCGGCATAGACCCGCAGCAGGGCCGCATTGTCGTAGCCCATCTTCTCGAAGTGCGGCACGTGCCAACGTTCATCGACGCTGTAGCGGTGGAACCCCCCGCCGAGCTGGTCGTACACGCCGCCGCGGGCCATCATCGTCAGCGTCCGCTCGACCATCTCCTGCGCCGGATCGTCGCCCGCCCACGCCCGCGCCATCAGCAGCTCCAGCGCCGAGGCCACGAAGAACTTCGGCGCGTCGCCGAACCCTCCATGCCGCGGGTCGTAGCTGTCCTTGATGCCTTCGACGATCTCGTCGACGATCTCGCCGTCGAGCGGGCCCGGGCGGCTGTACGCGTCGTTGAGCTGCTCGATGGTGTACTCGGTAGTCTGTTGCCCGGCCTGGGCAAGCTGCTGACGATTGGCCCGCCAGTACTCGTCAAGCTTTTGCAGCACGTCCACCAGGCCCGCCCCGATCCCGCGATCGCCCGCGCGCGGGGGCAGGAAGGTGGCCTTGAACAGCGCGTGCCCTTCCGGCGTCACCAGCACCGTCAGCGGCCAGCCGGCGCCGGATGATCGCAGGATGGGGTTGGCCCGCTGAAAGTGCGCGTCGACGTCGGGCAGGCGGTCGCGGTCGATCCGAACGGGGATGAACCGCTCGTTGACCAGTTCGATGACCTGTCCGTCCTCGTACGTTTCGCGGTCCATGACATGGCACCAGTGGCACCAGGTGGCCCCGCTGTCGAGCAGGATCAGCTTTCCCTCGCGCGAGGCGCGCTCGAACGCCTCGGGTCCCCAGGGCAGCCATTGAATTTCCGTTGTGGTGGTCGTGTGGGAGGTCATGATGAATCTTAGGCTGCCCCCCGGCCCAAGATGCTGACCCTCTCATTCCCTCAGCGGCAAGCGGGGATGAGGCAGCCGCGATACAGAGCCATCCTCTAACTCGGGCCAAGCACCGGCAGCGGCTTGGGAACCTCCGGGATCACACCCAATTCGACCAACTTTGCGGCAATGGCGCCCATGGCCGGATTGAGGAACTTCAGCAGGTCTCCGTGCTTAGCGGGGTTCCAGCCGTAATCGCACAACTCGGCATACGCATAGCTGGCTGGCATGCGCTGGACCAACATGCGATAGGTGGCCACTATTCCGCCCGTGCGGTGCGTGCCGGCACCGCACTGCACAAGCACCGGTTTGCCTTCGCGCCGGGCCTGGGCGATGGCGGCCACCGCGTCGGCGTACTTGGCAATACCCTGACTTTGATCGGCTTCGCCGGGCGTGCCATCGCCTTGCATGGGGAACCGTTTCAGGTCGATCGCAAGTTCCTTCACGGCCCGCTCCAAGGCGATCTGCTCTGGGTCCTGCGGGTCCTGAGCGACCAGCGTGATCAAGACCTTGATCTTGTTCTCAGCGAGTGCGTCGCGAATCAGACCGCTGGGCATTTCCCCACTGCGATAGATCCAACCTTCTTCCACCACGCCCCAATTGCGGGGCAGATAGTGATGTTCGATTGGCTGCCATATGCCGTAATAGCCCCCCGCAACCAAGGCCCCCAGTGCAACGGGCAACCACAGCCAGACGGGCACAGCCTTTGCGAACGCACGGAAAGTCAGCATTCTGTCCATCATCCTTTCTTGCCCCACGCGTTTCTGAGACTCTCTTGTTAACCCCCAGCCGGGCATCGAGGTTCACTGACACTTGGAACTTACATCGTGCCGCGCCCGCTTGCCCCGCGCGCACGGGGTTTGGTTCGACGTACGGAACGGCCACCAGCAGGTGCTCATGAGCGGCGAACTGCCGGCAGGCGCACCGACACAACGGTTCCCTCCGACGGCGACGAGGTCATTTGAATGTCGCCGCCATGGCGTTTGGCGATCTCGTTGGCGATGGACAGTCCCAGCCCACAGCCGCCGGTGGCGCTGGAACGCGACGCGTCGGGGCGGTAGAAGCGGTCGAACAGCTTGCCGATTTGATCGGCAGGAATCTGTCCGCCCTCGTCTTTGACCGCAACCAGAATGGCCCCGGGCTCGGCACCGGCGGTGATTGTGACCCGTCCGCTCCGGGGACCGTGCTTGAGCGCGTTATCGATAAGGTTTCCGAACAGACTTTCCAGTTCCGCCGCATGGGCCTTGATCGGCGGCAAAGGGCTCTGGATGTGCAGAACGATCCGGTCCGCGGCCTGATCTTGTCGGGCACGGATCTGGGGCAGACCCTGAAGGAGCGGCTCGATCTCGACGTCCTGCAGAGGCGGCGGCGTGTTTTCGTCCATCCGGGCCAGGTCCAGGAGTTGTCCCACCAGGCGATTGAGGCGGTCGACGTCCGTCAGCAATTCATCCAGCGCAGCGTCATATTCCTCGGCCGTGCGGCGCTTCATGCGCACGGTCTGGATCGTGCTCTTGGCCAGCGCCAGCGGCGTGCGCAGCTCGTGCGAGGCGTCGGCGATGAACCGCTTTTGCGCCTTGACCCCGTCGTTGATTCTCGCCAGCATCCCCTGGACCGCGCTGACGAAAGGCACCAGTTCGGCCGGGACGGCCAGATGGTCCAGATGCTCGCCCCCGAGGTTGCGGTGGGTGACGCCGTGCAGGCGGTCCGCCGTCATGCGGATGGGACGCATGGTCCACCAGACGGAGGCGGCCGTCAGGACGGCGGCCGCCAGCAGCAGGCTGGAGCCCAGGATCCACAGCAGTCGCAGGAACTCATCCATTTCATGCAGGGCATGTTTGAGCAGGAGGGGGCTGGAGATCCGGATCAGCGACTCGCGAAGCTCGCGATACGCCACGATCGACAGGACGGCGATGACGATGATCAGAATGCTGATCGTCAGCAGCGTCAGGCGCGTTCGCAGGGACAGCGGCTTCATGGCGTCGGATCCTCCAGCACGTACCCCTGCCCGCGCAAGGTCTTGATGATCGTGCTGCCGAACCGCTTGCGCAGCGAACAGATGTAGACCTCGATGACGTTGGAAAACCGCTCGGCGTCAAAATCATAAAGATGATCGAGGATCTCTTCTTTCGAGACGATCTGGCCCGACCGCATTGCCAGAAGTTCCAGCAGGCGGTACTCCATGGCCGGCAGCAGGTGGGCCGCATCCTGCTGTTTCACGGCGTGGCTGCGGGAGTCGATCTCGAGGCCGCCGGCGCGGAGCACGGGGTCCGGGCGGTCATAGGAGCGGCGGATCAGCGCCCGGCAGCGAGCGAGCAACTCGGCCATTTCGAACGGTTTGGTCAGGTAGTCGTCGCTGCCGACATCCAGACCCTGCACGACGTTCTCGGCGCCGCTCCTGGCCGTCAGGATCAGCACGGGAACTCGCAGACCCTCGCGGCGAATATGTCGCAGCAGCGCCAGGCCGTCGAGCTTGGGGAGCATCAGGTCCAGGATAATCAGGTCGTACGGATTCCCGCGGGCCTGGTGCAGGCCGTCCTGCCCGTCGTAGGAGATGTCCACGGCAAAGCCGGCCTTCTCGCGAAGGACCGAGGCGATATTCCTCGCCAGCCGGGCCTCGTCTTCAACAATCAGCAGTCGCACGTCGCACCTCTGGCATCGGGCTCCAGTATATCGTCCCGCGCCGGCGGCGCGGCGGGGGTTTTGCGCCGGCGTCGCCCGGTGCTACCGCTGGCAGCTCTTGGAGAGACTCCACAAGTAGGCGATATACGCCGGATCCATGTTCGGTTTATATCGCCGGGATTCCCGGACCGCTTCATCGGCCGACCAATGCTGCGCGGCGATGCGGTACGCCGCCACGACCACGCCCGTGCGAGCCTTACCCAGTTCGCAGTGAACCAGCACCGGACGGCACTTGGGATCGGCAATGATCTGCAGAAGGGCTTGTAGCTGATCGCCATCCACGTGCTCGGGGCCGATCGACATGTTCACGTAGCGGATACCGTTTGCGGCGCAAAAATCCCGTTCAAGTTTGCACCAGTCCTGGTCGGGCTCTTCCTCCCGCAGATTGATGACGGTGTGAATTTTATAGCCGTCCCACAACCGCCGCCAACCTTCCTCGGTAGGTTGCCCGCTGCGATACAGCACACCCTTTTCGACGACGCCAAACTGCCTGACGGGATAGTCCTCGATCCAGACTTCCCAGCAGATCACCGCGGCCACCACGGCCGCGACAGGGACAGCCCAGAACCAGAAATGTCGGTCGAGCTTCATTTTTCACTCCTGATCCCAATAATCCACCGCGCAGGCCACGAAGCCGTCGTCCTCCCACCCGGGGAGAATCCTTCTACAGACGCCGCAGCTACGTCGATTATGCTTCACGAAGGATGAAGCCAAGCTGAATTGACCGACCCGCGTAATCCCTCCGTCAGCGGGAGACAAACGCCTGCTGTTTCTGCTACAATGCCGCAACTGCTGGCTTCAGGAAGGAGTTCCCATGCGCATGCCCGCCGTCGCGCTTGCGACAATGTTGATGATCTCATGGTCCGCCCCGGCGGCAGAACCGGCGTCGGCCCCGGCTGTCGTGGGGGGGAAGGTCTTTCAGGACGCCAACGGCAACGGCAAGGCTGATGCAGGCGAACCAGGCATCGCCGGCGTGCGCGTCACCGACGGCGTGCAGTTCGTCACCACCGGGGGCGACGGATCGTACTCGATCCGCATCGCCGACGATCCGACCTTCCGCCACAAGCCCGCCCAGACGGTCGGCGTGTGCTGGCCCAGCGGCACGTGGCCGACCAACCCGTGGTGGGTCCGCCTGAGCGACATCAAAGACGCCTCGGCCGTCAACTTCGCCCTGCGCCAGGTGGAGCAGAAAGTTCCGTTCGTCTTCCTGCACATGACCGACCCGCACGAGTTCTTCAACCAGGGCAACCCGGACTTCCTGGAGTGGATGAACGCCATGGCGCCGGACGTGAAGTTCATGATCGACACCGGCGACAGCTATCGCCCCAAGGACATCGAGAAGCCCTACCGGCTCACGTTCATCACGACCGTGGGCAACCACGACACGTGGGAGTCGGCCACGCCCAACCCCAACCCGGACGAGGACGGCTATGGACCGTTCACCAAGCGCCTTGGTCCGGTGCGTTGGAGCTTCGACTGCGCGGGCGTCCACTTCGTCGGCGTCGACGTGATCGAGGATCACAAGCCCGCGGCGATGATCGACTGGCTGACCAAGGACCTTGCCGCTATCAAGAAGGGTACGCGAGTTGTACTGTCGTATCATTACCCCGACCCCGGCGGGGACGCTCGGTTCGTCAAGCTCCTGCGCGACTACAAGGTCGAGCTCATCCTCGGCGGGCACAGCCACACCTATGCCTTCTCCACCCAAGGCCCCGCGCCGCTGCTGGCGGCGTATCACTGGCAGCCGCCGGGCACCTGCAATGTACTGGCCGTCTCCGAAAAGAGCATCGACCACGCCGTCTACTGCCTGGGCTGCCGGTGGAAGGCCAAGCAGATAGGCGTCCACTCGCGCCGCTGCCCGATCGTCGACCGCACGGCCCTGTCCGCCGTCAAGGCACAATTGGGGACAGAGCACGCCGTCGCGTCCGGGCCGCTCGATGCCGTCAAGACAATCCCGCTGACCCATCCGCACGTCTACGTGCAGGCCAAGATCGCCCTAAGCAGCGCCAAGCGAATCACCCTGCGCCTGGGCGCCGCGGACAAGCCGGTCGAGATCGTCTACACGGGCGACCGCCTGATCGTCGACGGGGCGGATTACCCCTTCTCCCCGCGGCCGCCGCAGAAGACGCTGGATGTGATCTTCGTCACGCAGGACAACATGCTGACGCTCTGGGCCAACAACTTCTTCTTCATTCCCAAGCGCACCGAGATGACGCAGGCGACTGCCCTGACGCTCCAGGCCGACGGCGGCGCCGCCAGTATCGAGTCGATGAGCGTGCAGGAGATCAAGCCCGCCGGCGCCGCTGCGGGCGCCGGTCAGTAGACCCGGACGGTTTCATATTGCGTCGTGCGCTGGACGGGCGTCATGCCCGTCTCGCCGATCAAGGCCGCAATGTCTTCCACCGAGACATGGTAACCGGCTCCCGTGGCGGCAATGACTCGCTCCTCCATCAGCACGCCGCCGAAATCGTCTGCCCCGTACGACAGCGCCAACTGGGCCACCTCCGGCCCCTCGGTCAGCGTTCCGGCCTGGAGGTGCGGGATGTTGTCCAGCACCAGCCGCGCCAGGGCGACGATCCTGAGGTAATCTACCGCCGTCGGCGCCGGAAGGGGCAGGCGTGTGGCGTGGGGCTGAAAGCTCCAGGGGATGAACGCCGTGAAACCGCCGGTGCGGTCCTGCAGGTCGCGTAGGGCGATAAGGTGCTCGACGCGCTGGGCGGTGGTCTCGCCCAGTCCGTAGACCATCGTGGCAGTGGTCTTCATGCCCAGTTCGTGTGCGGCGGACATCACGGCGAGCCAGTCGGCCGCGGAGATCTTGCCCGGACTGACGCGTTGGCGCACGGCCTGGGAGAGGATCTCGGCGCCGCCGCCGGGCAGGGAGTCCAGCCCGGCGGCCCGCAGGCGCTGCAGCGCCTCGCGCAGGCTGACGCCCGCGCGCCCGGCGGCGTAGTGGACCTCGGCGGGGGAGAGGCAGTGCAGCCAGACGTCGTGGCGGGCCTTGATCGCCGCCAGCATCCGCTCGTAGAACGCCAGGTCGAGATCGGGATTGAGGCCGCCCTGGAGCAGAATCTGCGTGGCGCCGCGCGCGCGGGCCTGGGCGACTTTCTCGACGATCTGCTCGATCGTCAACGTGAAGCTCCCGGGCGAGCCCGGCGCGACGTGGAAGGCGCAGAACCGGCAGGCGGCCTGGCAGACGTTGCTGAAGGAGATGTTGCGGTCGAGCACGAACGTGACGGCGTTGCCGGGGACCCTCTGCCTGCGTCTGCGGTCGGCCAGCAGCCCCAGTTGCTGCACGGGCGCGTGGTCGTGCAATAGAACGGCATCGGCGGCCGAGAGGCGCTGGCCGGCGCGGGCGCGGTCCAGGGCCTGGTGCACGAGGGTTGGCACTGGGCGGTGAACCGGCGCGATGGGTCCGCGCGGCGCTGTTTCGCCGACGGTCGTGTAGGCGCTGTTGGTCAGGACCATCTCGAGGCCCAACTCCGCCAGGGCGCCGGCCATTTCAGCCGGCGTGGTACACCGGCGGTCCGTGGGCGCGCCGGCGGCGCGGACGATGCGTTCGTCCAGGCTCGTGCCGCCGACGTCGTCGACGCCCCCGGCCTGTGCCAGGACCGCCAGCAGGCGGCGGTCCATGTAGTTGGCCAGCACGCGCAGGTGAGGGATGTTGTCCAGAAAGAGCCTCGCCACGGCCACCACCCGGGCGACAGCATGCCCTCCGGGCCCGCGCGACACGTCCAGGTGAGTCCGTGCCGGATGAAACGGCAGAGCGATAAACGCCTTGAATCCGCCGGTGCGGTCCTGCAGGTCCCGCACGCGCTGAAGGTGATCGATAATGTCGGCGGGGCTTTCCAGGTGCCCCAGGAGCATCGTGACGTTGGTGGGCATGGACAGGCGATGGGCGGCCTCGTGGACGGCTAACCATTCGTCGGCCGAAATCTTCTGCGAGCAGATCTTCCGGCGGACATGGGGGGCGAAGATTTCGGCCCCGCCGCCGGGCAGCGCCGCCAGCCCCGCCTGCCGCAGGGTCTCGAGCACCTCCGTCACGCAAAGGCGTTCGAGGCGGGCGAGATACTGCACTTCCACAGCCGTCAGGCCCTGCACGATCGCCCGTGGCAGCACGCGCCGCGACAGGGCGATCAGCGAGCGGTAGTATTCCAGGTTCAACTCCGCCCTGACGCCGCCGACGATGTGTACCTCGGTCAGGCCCAGCCCGGCGGCGGCGCGGAGAATCTGCCCGGCCTGGTCCAGGCTCAACAGGTAGGCGTCGGGGGCGTCCTTCTCTCGCCAGAAGGCGCAGAGCTCGCAATGGTTTTCACAGACGTTGGTGGGGTTGAGGTTGAGGCTGTGGACGAAAAACGTCCTGCGCCCGTGAAGGTGGCGCCGGACGGCATCGGCACGGGCCATCAGGTCGGCGGTCCGGCCGTTCTCGAGCAGGTTCAGGGCTTCGGCGCGATCCAGGCGCTGGCCGGCGGGGCTCATGAGAGGACTTTCTGCCGCCCGGCGAGCAGTTGCCGGAACTGCTCCATGCCCTGCGCCTCGCGCGGACCCAGGTCGTAGCGGATGACGGAGGTGAGATACTGGCGGCAGCGCTGCAGCGGCAGGCGAAGCGCCCGCGCCCGAAGGGCGGCGACGTGCTCGATGTTGCGGCGGCCGATGGTCAGGGCGGCGGTCGCGATCTCTGTCAGGGCGGCTGCGTCTTCATGATCGGCGCGATACGCCCAGACGGCGAAGACGAACGGCAGAGCGGTCATGGCGTGCCAGCATTCGCCCAGGTCCAGGTCGCCGCGGGGGGCGGGCGGTTCGCACAAGGCGCGGTCGCCGATGACGACGGCCGCGTCCGTCTCGGCGCCGGCGATCATCTCGACGCGCCGGCCGAAATGCTCTTCCAGAAGCAGCCAGGCCAGGGCGTTGGAGGTGGTCGACGCCGGGTCCGGGGCTACGGTGCGGATTTCTTCCAGTGAGCGATTGCACTTGAGCAGGACGCTCCAGACCGCCCCCTCGGCGCAGATGCCCATGCCGTCGATCATGCGCACGTGCGGCGTGGCGAAATACGCCGCCACGGGAAGCATCGCCACGTCGACCTCGCCGGCGACGAGGCGCGCCGCCAGCGTCGACGGATGACCGTACACCACGCGCACCCCCTCACGCACCTGGGGCAGAAAATGCGACAGCGGCGCGGCGTTGGCGTACGGCACCGACGCAAACACAATCTGACCGGCATGATCTGGCATGGGTTCTCGCGCGGCCGCATCTGGGCCGCATGCGGTATTCTATTCTCCAGCGTTACCGCGCCTGTCCCCAGAGCACGACGACTGCGCCGAGGCTCAGTGTCGCGACGCGCACGGCGGCGAAGCCGCCGGCGGTCATCTGGGCCTGCAGATCGCCCGGCGGGGGAAACTGCAGGATCGAATCGACCAGGTAGCGGTACGCCCCGCCGCTTCGGGCGATCAGCGCCCCGGCCAGCGGGATCGCCCAGCGGCTGTAGAGATAATGACCAGCCGCGGCGAATCGGCGTCGCGGGACGGACAGTTCCAGGATGACGGCCGTCGCGCCGCGCTTGAGCACCCGCCGCATCTGGCCAAACGCCCTGGCCCGGTCGGTCATGTTGCGGATGCAGAAAGCGCAGACCAGTCCGTCAAAGGCGCCGTCGGGAAAGGGCATGTTCAATCCGTCGCCCCTGTGGAAGCTGATGCACCCGCCCAGGCCCGCGCGGTGGATCTTGGCAGCGGCCTCCGCCAGCATGTCGGCGGAGGGGTCGATCCCGACGATGCAGGCCCCCGGCGCCTGCCGGGCGATCTCGATGGCCATCTCGCCGGTTCCGCAGCCGACGTCGAGATAGCGTCCCTCGGCGCGCGGGGCGAGAGTCTGCACGCCCCTGCGCCGCCAGCGGCGGTCCTGGCCCAGCGACAGCAAGGCGTTCATGCGATCGTAGCGCCGGGCGATGCGGTCGAACATCCGGCGGTTCTCCCGGGCGTCCAGCAGCGAATCTCGCGGGGCCTGGCTCACGCGGGACGTCCTTTCTGGAAGTCGCTTTCGCGGCGGTGAGGCTCTTGCGCGCGGGTCTGCCAGTTCGTCCGGGCGGGCCGGCCCAGAACCGACAGGATGCGGTCGGCGAAGATTTCCAGCAGATCGGCCATGGTGACCTCCGACGCGGGGCGGTCGTCCACCATGTAGTAAGGCGGCGAGAGGGGCATGATACAGGCCCCGGCGGCAGCGACGCGCCGGGCGTTCTCCAGGTCGATCAGCGACCAGGGCGTCTCGCGGATGCACAGCACGAGCTTGCGCTGTTCCTTGAGGTGGCAGTGGGCCGCCCGGCAGATCAGCGTGTCGGCGATGCCCGAGGCGATCTTGCCCAGCGTGTTGGCGGTGCAGGGCAGAATCACCATCCCCGCCGTCGGCACCGAGCCCGAAGAGATCGCCGCCGACAGGTCATCGTCGTCCAGCACTTGAGCGGCCCCGGCGGTGAGGCTCGTGATCCGCCCGTTCTCCCGCGCGCAGACGTCTTTGCCCCACTCGCTGACGACGAGAGTGACCGGCCAGGGGGACTTGTCGATGAGGATCGCCGCCGCCGCGGCGCCGGTGGCGCCGGTGATGCCCAGCACGAGATTCATGCGCCGCCTCCGAGTATGGGGATCATCGCTCCGCCCAGTCCACTGATGACCGAGACGGGAAAGAATCGCGTCCGAAGGTCGAGGCGCGGCCAGTACGCAAGCGCCAGCCCCGCGACGGTTACGCCCAGGGCGGCTGCGCCGGCGAGGGTTCGCCCGCCCAGCAGCCACATCCCCCCCGCCGCCGCCGCGGCCAGCAGATGCACCGCGCCGGCGACAACCTGCGCCCCCGCGGACCCCATGCGGGCGGGGAGGCTGCAGACGCCCGTGGTCCGATCAGACTGCATATCTTGCAGGGCGTAGATGATGTCGAACCCGCTGATCCACAGCAGCGCGAACGCCGCCAGCAGCCACGCCGCGGCAGTGAGCTCGACCGAGCCCGAGGCCGCGACGAACGCCCCCAGCGGTCCGACGGCCATGCAGGCCCCGATCCCGAAGTGGCAGAGGTTCGTGAACCGCTTGCCCAGCGGGTACAGCACCATCAGCAGCGCCGGGATGGGCGAGAGTTTCAGGCACCACGGGCCCAGAGCCGCCGCCGCGGCCAGATACACCGCCAGGGCCGCCGCCGCCACGGCCAGGGCGGCCCAGGGCGACATCCGCCCGCTGGGCAGTTCGCGAGCGGCAGTGCGGGCGTTGAGGGCATCGAGCTTGCGGTCCAGAATCCGGTTGGCCGCCATGCCCAGGATCCTCGCGCCGGTTCCGGCTGCGATAATCAACATCAGCGTGCCCGCGCGCGGCCAGGCGCCGGCGGCGCCGAGGTACGCCCCGGCCAGCAGCAGCGGCAGGCTGAAGAGTCCGTGCTCGACCTTGGCGAAGCGCGCCAGGGCGGCCAAGGAAGTCCGCCGGCGGGGCAGCCGAGCCAGGCCGGCGACGACGGTCCGGGCAAGTTGGCGCGACACGTGAGCGATGTTGTCCTGGATATCACGGCGTCCGGCGGCGTCGGCCTGATCGGTGACGCCCTTGACCAGATGCACCGTCACGCCGCGGCGCAGGCAGGCGCGGGCGATGGCGGCGCCTTCCATGTCGACGATGTCCGCGCGGGCAGCGAAGGCGCCGCGGCGTGCGTCGCCGAACAGCGCCTTGGCGACGCTCACCAGTCGAGCCGGCGGCAGGGCCTGCCACGGCCCGGCCGGGCAGAGCAGCGGTTCGCCCGTAGCGGCGTCGCCGTCGAGGGCGGCGCAGACCGCCACCGCGTCGCCGCGCCGAAGACCCGCCGACAACGCCCCACAGACCCCGACATTGACCACCGCCGCCGGCGACCAGCGCCGCAGCAGGTGTTCGGTCGCCGCCGCGGCGGCCGCAGGACCCATCCCGCTGACCAGGAGCACGCCCGCGCGCCGGCCCGGGGCCGCGTCAAAGCGGTACGTGTCGTACGGTTCGCCGGCAGTCTTGCGGGCGTGCAACTGCTCCAGAAGCGGGGCCGCTTCGGTCGTCGTGGCGACCAGCAGGGCGATCATCGGGGGCGTCCTTTCAAATGTTTATCGTTTAAGCTTATGCCTGCGCGGCGTGCCTGACTAAGAATACCAGCAGGCAGGGCGGAGCAGTTCCCCGCGCGAACCGATGTTCTTGCGGGCGGCGGGCGGGCTTGTTACGGTTACAGAGGTGACGGATGCTGGACGTAAGCGTATTGTACGGCGGATTGCAGACGGCGAGCACGCCGCATCGGTACGGCCGGGCGGTCGCGCAGATCGATCCGCCGGCCCACCAGCGGATGGCGCTGGCCCGCAGCGCCAGCCAGCGCCGTCCCATTGTCGTCTGGAACATCACCCGAAGCTGCAACCTCAAGTGCGTTCATTGCTACACCGACTCCCAGTCGCAACGCTATGAAGGCGAACTCAGCACCGCCCAGTGCAAGGGCGTCCTGGACGACCTGGCGGCCTATCAGGTCCCGGCGGTTCTGTTTTCCGGCGGCGAGCCACTGGTGCGGCCGGACCTGCTGGAGTTGGCCGCCCACGCACGGCAGCGGGGCCTGCACGTGGTGCTCTCGACCAACGGGACGATGATCGACCGCCAGGCAGCGCGGGCGTTCAAGGACCTCGAGTTGTCCTACGTGGGCATCAGCCTGGACAGCGCCCGGCCCGAGGTGCATGACCGCTTCCGCGGGATGAGCGGCGCTTTCGAGCGGACGCTGGCGGGGCTGCGGCACTGCGTCGAAGCCGGACAGAAAGTCGGTCTGCGCCTGACGCTGACGCCCCAGACCTGCGGCGACCTTCCGGCGGTGTTCGCCCTGATCGAGCGCGAGCGGATCAACCGCGTGTGCTTCTATCACCTGGTTCCCGCGGGGCGCGGGCAGGGGCTTGCGGCGCTGTCGGCGGAGCAGTCGCGATCGGCGGTCGACACCATCTTCGATTTCGCCGGCGACCTGGCGGCCCGGGGCTGCGGCGTGGAGATCCTGACGGTGGACAATCATTGCGACGGGGCGTACCTGTATCTGCGGATGCTGCGCGAGGGGCACCCGCGGGCGCGGCAGGTGCTGGAGATGCTCACCTGGAACGGCGGGGCGCGGTTCTCCAGCGGCGTGGGCATCGGAAATATCGACTTCCACGGCAACGTCCACGCCGACCAGTTCTCGACGTTCCACAGCTTCGGCAACGTGCTCGATCGCCCGTTCTCGCAGATCTGGCAGGACACATCCGACCCGATCATGCGAGGGCTCAAGGACCGCCTGGACCTGCTCAAGGACCCGTGCGGGCACTGCCGCTTCAAGATCATCTGCGGCGGGTCCTCCCGCGCGCGGGCCCAGGCCCTCACCGGCGACCCCTGGGCGGCCGACCCGGGATGCTATCTGACGGCCGCGGAAATCTCCGGTGGCACGGCCTTTCCAGGCCGTGAATCATCCGGTGGCACGGCCTTTCCAGGCCGTGAATCACAGGCTGGAAAGCCTGTGCCACCGGATATGCCTGAAGCGGAGGGTGGTTCGTGAAGAAGGGATGCATCTATCTTGTCGGCGCCGGTCCGGGCGACCCGGGTCTCATGACCGTTCGCGGGCTGGAGCTGCTGGGCGGGGCGGACGTGGTGGTGTACGACTACCTGGCCTCGCCGCGTCTGCTGCGGCACGCGCGGGCGGATGCCGAACTGGTTTACGTGGGCAAGCAGGCCGGTCGTCACGCGATGGCGCAGGAGCAGATCAACGAGTTGCTCGTCGCGCGGGCCCGCGCCGGGGCGGCGGTGGTGCGCCTCAAAGGCGGCGACCCCTACGTGTTCGGGCGCGGGGGCGAAGAGGCCCTGGCGGCGGTCGAGGCGGGCGTGCCTTTCGAGGAGGTCCCCGGCGTTACAGCCGGGATCGCCGCGCCGGCGTATGCGGGCATTCCCGTGACGCACCGCATAACGGCCGCCGGCGTCGCCTTTGTGACCGGGCACGAGACGCCGGACAAGGAAGGCTCGGACCTGGACTACGAGGTCCTGGCGCACTGGAAGGGCACGCTCGTGTTCTACATGGGCGTGGCGAATGTCGAGAGCATCTGCGGGCAACTGGTGGCCCACGGGCTCGACGCCGCCACGCCGGCGGCGATCGTCCGATGGGGCACAACCCCACAGCAGCAGGTGGTCGCCGCCACCGTCGCGACGCTGGCGGCTGCGGCGCGCCAGGCGAATCTGTCGCCGCCGGCGATGATCGTCGTGGGGCAGGTGGTGCGCCTGCGAGAGCGGCTTGACTGGTTCGAGCGCCGCCCTCTGCACGGGCGCCGGATCGTCGTGACGCGAAGCCGCGAGCAGGCATCGAGCCTGACCGACGCACTGACCGAACTGGGCGCCGACGTGATCGAGATGCCCGCCATCCGGATCGCCCCGCCCCAGGACGACGCGCCGCTGCGCGAGGCGGCGGCCCGGCCGGCGGACTTTGACTGGATCGTCTTCACCAGCGCCAATGCCGTCGAGGGATTCTTCAACGCCCTTGGCGCCGCCGGACTGGACAGCCGCGCCCTGGCGCCGTGCCGCCTGGCCGTGATAGGCCCGGTCACCGCCCGGCGGTTGGCCGCCTGTGGTCTGCGGGCCGACGTCCAACCGTCCTCCTTCGACGGCGCACACGTGACCGGCGCCCTGGCCGCGGCTGACGACCTGCGCGGCAAAAAGATCCTCTGCCCGCGCAGCGACATCGCCCCGCGCGATCTGATCGACGCCCTGACTGCCGCCGGGGCCGACGTGCGCGACGTCGTCGCCTACCGCACCGAGCCGGACTGCCGCGGCGCCCAGCAGGTGCGCGAGCTTCTGCAGGAGCGACAGGTACACTGGATCACCTTCACCAGCTCTTCGACGGTCAGGAACTTTTTCGATGCCGTCGAGCCCGAGGCGGTGCGGTCGGCCGCGGCGCGCCTGGCCAGCATCGGCCCGATGACCACGCGCACGCTGGAGCAATCGGGCGTCGCGCCGGCCGTCGAGGCGAAGGTCCACACGATCGAGGGCCTCGTCGAGTGCATCCTCGAGCACGAGCGTGCGGGAGGGGGTCGCTGATGCCTCACGCCGGCCATGGCGGCGGCAGCGGGACCCAGCGGCACCTGCCGCGGCTGATCGCCTGGGAGGTCACGCGCAGTTGCCTTCTGGCGTGCAAGCACTGCCGCGCCGCCGCCCAGCGCGGGCCCTACGAAGGCGAACTGTCGACGCAGGAGTGCAGGCAACTGCTGGACAACATCGCCTCCTTCGCCAAGCCGATCATCATCCTCACCGGCGGCGAGCCGATGCTGCGCGAAGACATCTACGACATCGCCGCGTACGCCTGCAGCCTGGGCCTGCGAACGGTGATGGCCCCGTGCGGGGCGCTGCTGGACGACGCGTCGGCGCGGCGCATCCTCGACTGCGGCGTGCGGCACATCTCGATCTCCCTCGACGGCGCCACCGCGCAAAGCCACGACGCATTCCGCGGAATCCCCGGCGCCTTCGACAGCGCCCTGCGCGGAGCCGCAGCCGCCAGGCGACAGGGCTTGGCCTTCCAGATCAACACCACCATCACCCAGCACAACCTGCGCGAGTTGCCACAGATCCTCGACCTGGCCGTCAGCCTGGGCGCCGAGGTCTTCAACCCGTTCCTGCTGGTGCCCACCGGCCGGGGCAAGGCACTGGCGGCGATGGAGATCACGCCCGAGGACTACGAGCGGACGCTGCACTGGCTGGCCCGGCGGCAGCGCAGCGACATCGCGATCCGCGTCACCTGCGCGCCGCACTACCAGCGGATCGTCCGCCAGTTGGGGCTGCACCAGGGCGGGGCCCACGCGGCCAAGGGGTGCATGGGCGGCCAGCAGTTCGCGTTCATCTCGCATCGCGGCAAGGTGCAGATCTGCGGATTCCTCGACGTGGAATGCGGCGACGTCCGCGCCGAGGGGTTCGACTTCCGCAGGATCTGGCAGACCTCGCCGGTCTTCCTGCAGATGCGCGACCCGCACGCGTATCACGGGCGGTGCGGCGCGTGCGAGTTCGCCAATGTCTGCGGCGGCTGTCGCGCCAGAGCCCACGCCATCTCCGGCGACTACCTCGGCGAGGAGCCCTTCTGCACGCACCAGCCCCAAGCCCGCCCGCCAGCCGCGCGCGACGCGATCGATGACGCGCTGCTGGACCTGATCCAGACCGACTTGCCCATCGCGCCTCGACCGTACGACGTGCTGGGCGACAGCCTTGGGCTTGACGGCCGCGAGGTGCTGCGCCGCGTGGAGGCTTTACAGACTTCCGGCGCGATCCGGCGCCTCGGGGCGGTCTTCGACTCGCGAAGCCTGGGATACGTCTCGACGCTCGTGGCCGCCCGCGTGCCGCCGCCGCGCCTGGACGACGTCGCCGCCGAGGTGAACCTGCTGCCCGGCGTGACGCACAACTATCAGCGGCAACATGACTACAACCTGTGGTTCACGCTGACGAGCCCCTCGCCGGCCGACCAGGAGAAGACGCTGCGGGACCTGGCCGATCGCACCGGCGTCGAGGCCTTCTATCCCCTGCCGGCGCTGACGCTGTACAAGATCCGCGTGGACTTCCGCATGGTCGAGGCCGCTTCAGAGCACCCGCCCGCGCCCGCCCCGCCGGCCGCGGCGCCGGCGGCATTGGACGAACCCCGCAGGCGCCTGGTGCGGCTACTCCAGGAGTCGCTGCCGATGACGGCAGAGCCTTTCGCGCACCTCGCCGAGGCGATGGGTTGGCCGGTGCAGCAGGTGCTCGAGCAGATCGCCGCCTGGCGACGCCAGGGCGTCATCCGCCGCTTCGGCGCGGTGGTCGATCATCGCCGCCTGGGCTTCAACGCCAACGCGATGGCCGTCCTGCGCGTCCCGCCGGAGCAGATCGACTCGCTCGCCTGCCGCATCGCCCGGCGGCAGGAGGTCTCGCACTGCTACCGCCGCCCGCCGCTGCCGGGGTTCGACTACTCGCTCTACGCGATGGTTCACGGCCGATGCGAGGATGACGTGCGCCGAGTGGTGGGCGAGATTCTCAAAGATGTCGGCGATTGGCCGCACGAGGTTCTGTTCTCCGCCCGACAGTTCAAGAAGGTCTCGATGCGGTACTTCCTGTAGCCGAGGCTGCACTTACTTGCACTTTGTTGTACTTTTCACAGCGGTATTCGGGAAGTACAACGAATTAATATTGCCCTAGTGCTAAATCGTCGGGGCTTATCAGTAGGGATATGGGCCACGTCTGCCGCTCAGGTCGCGCCGCTGGTGAGCCCATCCATTCCATGGCTCCGCCATTCCATCCCCTCCCCCCTCTGCGTTCTCTGCGATCTCCGCGGTGAGCGTTTTACGCGGCTACGCCTTGAGCACCTTGATGAGGATGCCCAACGCCTTGTCCAGCAGCTTGTCGGGCACGGTGATCGGCGGGGCCAGGCGCACGATGTTGGCCTGGGCGTAACCGATCAGCAGACCTGCCTCCTTGGCGGCAAGGAAAATGTCCTTGGCGGGCTTGTCCACCTCGATGCCGATCATGAAGCCCTTGCCCCGAACGTCTTTGACGCAGCTCGCCCCGGCCGAGCGGAGCGTCTTCATGATGTATTCGCCCTTGTCAGCCGCACGCCTGACGAGGTCCTGGTCCTCGATGAGCTTCATCGCCGCCGCGCCGGCCGCGGCGCAGAGCGGGTTGCCGCCCATCGTGCAGCCGTGCTTGCCCGGGCCCAGCACGTCGGCCCACTTGGGCGCCGCCACGCACGCCGCTACCGGCGCCCCGCCGCCGATGGCCTTGGCCAGCGTCATCACGTCCGGCGTAATCCCATAATGCTGATGGGCGAACCACCGCCCCGTCCGCGCGGGGGCCGTCCACACTTCGTCAACCACCAGCAGCAACTTGTGCTTGGTGCAGATCTTCCGCACGCCCTGCATGTACGCCTTGGTCGGCACGTTCATCCCGCCCTCGCCCTGGATCGGCTCGATGAACACGCCAGCCGTCTGCTCGTCGATGGCGGCCTCGAGCGCCGCCAGGTCGCCGAAGTTCACCTTCACGTTGCCCGCCAGCATCGGCTCGAAGCCCTTCTGCTTGTCTGCCGGCGTCAGCGACAGCGCGCCCATCGTTCTGCCGTGGAAGCAGTTGTTGAAGCTGATGATCTTGTACCGCCCCTCGCCTGCCGCCAGCCGCACGAGCTTGAGGGCCGCCTCGTTGGCCTCGGCCCCGCTGTGGCAGAAGAAGACCTTGCCGCCGAATCCGTGCTCGACGATCCGCCGGGCCAGGTCGACCTGCGGCTCGTTGCTGAAGAAGTTGCCGTGGCTCATGAGCGTGGCCGCCTGCTTGACGACGGCCTTGACGATCGCCGGATGGCAATGCCCCGCCACCCCGCCAGCCCCGAAGCCCGGGAAGCAGTCGATATACTCATTCCCATCTGCGTCCCAAAGGCGCGCCCCCTGCCCCTTCACCACGCCCAGCATCGCCGGGCCGTAATTGCCCATCAGATACTTCGCAGTCGCCGCCAATAAGTCCGCTTGTTTGCCCACGAATGTTCTCCGCCAAAAAGTCCGGAAAAGTCAAAGCGCACACCGTAAGACTTCCCTGCCCGCAGGTCAAGGGTCTGTCACGGGGGCCGCAGGACATGAACCGCAGAGAACGCAGAGAACGCAAAGGGGCAATAAAGGCTTTGCCACCCCCCAGAAAAACCGAGGACGGCGACGAGGACGAGGACGAGCACGAAGAAGAGCCCGCGGAGCGGGCGACTGATAGTAGCCCCAGGTGGAGCCGAAGGCGCAGCCCGGGGTAGACAGCCACCCACACATCCGAGAGCCCCCGAAGGGGGCGAATGAAAAACGGGACAGGCCACAAAGAACCCGGCGCGGCCTTTGGCCGCAACCAAAGGGGTTCTTCGCCGCCCAAAGCCTCCATCCGTTTCTCCGGCCGCCGTCGCCGTAAGCGATAACCTCACGCCGCGCTTGAGATAAACATCGCGGTAACCAATACTCACGGCTGCCGAGCCGATAGACCCCGATCACGTCGGCAAGTTCGTCGTGCTCGCCGAACCGATCCCGGCCGGTGCTCTGGGGCGGGCATGCGCCTCGGGCGTGTGCGTCGCCAAGGTCAACGTGTCGGACACGGATCACCAGTACGCCGATATCGCCGACGACGACACGGCCGCCCTTGACAGCGGCGACACCGGGGCGGCACAGATACTCTATGCCGACGGGACGACTGGCTCGACCTGGGCGATTGTCCGGCTTGGGCCGCCGCCAGCCGAGCCAGAGGAAGAAGACCCGACCGACGCCAGCGGCGTGACGGTTTCGTCGCGGCTGGACCTCACGGCCTCCGGCAGCGGCACCAAGCTCATCGACACCCGCGACTGGCGAATGCAGGACAACCTTGTGCATATGTGGGTCTTTGCGTATATCGACGGTTACAACCCGACAACGCCGGAGGCCGCGTTCGTCGTCGGCGATCCGATGGGGCCGCTGGGCACCAGCGGCTACGGCTGGCCGTCGAGTTCCAGCGTTCCGTTTTACGACCTGGCTTGCCCGTTCTTTTGCGGCAACAGTGTCGGCGGGGACGAATGGAGATCGGTCTTCGAGTACAACGGCGGCGGGGAGTTTTTGGACTCGATGTTCCGCTTCCAGATAAACAAGAACGACGGCAGCCTTCGCTGGAGTTGGGATTTCGTCCGCGGAGTCGAGGGCGACGTTCACCTGGCCCTCACAGCCTGGGGCGGGGCGGGGATAGGGGCGGGCGAAGGTTGACCGAGATTATCGGCCGCCGACCCTCAGTATATCTTCGTGCAGATAAAGACAAGAACATGGTTGGCTGGACATAGAAGCGTGGTACCCGCCCACCCGTAGGTTTTGCCATGAAGATTCGTACTATCCTCCCATTCCTCGCAGTGGACTTCATGAGACTTGATCATTCGCGAGCATTTGGTACACCGCACCTCACAGGCCTTGGGGCTCTTCCACAACTCTCCGATTATCCCACGAAGACTATCGGAGTGTTCTTGTGGGACATCAGTAGAGGACGCGACTGCACCGGCCCCCTCTAATCTCGATACCCAATCTAAAAGACTTTTGCAGTGAGGCATCCCATATTTACTGAACTGATCCCGTAGGTACTTGAGACACTCCTCAACGTCAAGGAAGAACTCGCCGACTTCCTCTCCAAGATCAGCGTATTCTGTTGGTATTGGTCTAAACCGCATCTTCATGATTCACCGACCATCATTCCGTGTCATGGAATTGGGAGGCCAGCCCCACAATTCAACCGCCCGACGCGACGCGAGGCGTTAGAGGTCCCATGCCGATATTCTACCCCTCCAGCCATGGCCCCGCAACGGGGCCGCCGCGAGTCTACAGCCCTCACCCTCACGGTCTGAGGCGGGGCGGGGGTAGGGGCGGCACTGGGTTGACCTCACCGCCGAGCGAAGGCGGCAACGTCGTAATTAAGGGATCTGGCCGCCGATCTCCATTACTTCTTCAGAAGGAGGCTAACCTTCAAATTAGCAGTCCCTGACATCACCCGATGCAGTATCACCAGGCGATGTTGCTCGCCTAAAGTCTCATTCTCATGTGGTGGCTGCCAGCAGTAGAAGTCGCCAACAGTCAGAGCCAAAGTGGATGGCCCTATTACTTCCGCCTGCGCCACAATAGTATGATCCGCTTCCATATAAATAACTTTATTCTCCGACAAAATCTCTACAGAATAGCCCTCCGCGCTTTCCCACCGTGTGCCATTAACTGTTCCGCCTGGCGTTTCCTCAAACTGATACGGGATCTTCATAAGTGACAGGGCCGATTCTATGCGATGATAGATCTCCCTTGTTTTGCTCTCCGGTAGCATCTCTTCCTCGTAAGGCGGCTCCCATGTCGGAGCGTCTTCAGGATAAATGATCATGTAACCTTCGCCCTCTGCCGTTCTGCCAAAGTCATGCGTAAGAACGAACAAATGCCCATCTTCTTCCTCGTACTCCAGCCGGTGTGGCGAGCCATATCGAACGCGCACTTCAAATCCATCTGTGCTTGCTACTACGTTTGTACGGACAACACGCAACACGTCTTGCTCCTTTCGGAGTTGGGGGAACAGATCCCATAATTATCTCTTCCGGCCTTTCTTCTTCGGTTTGGGGCCGGGCTTCTGGCGGTGCATAGAGCGGCCTAGCATCGCCCCGAGGCGGTCGAGTAATCGGCACTAGTCCCATGCCGGTATTCTACCCCTCCAGCCATGCCCCCGCAACGGGGCCGCCGGGAGTCTCACGGTCTGGGGCGGGGCGGGGATAGGGGCGGACTCAGGTTGACCTGGATTATTCGCCGCCGGGCGAAGGCGGCAACACGGTAATTAGGGGATCTGGCCGCCTATCTCCCGTGGGCAAGTCGTACAGAGCACACTCAGGCTGTCTCGACGACACTGCAAATAGTTCGTTGAAACCTCTCGTCAATATTGCGAACATCCCGAAACAGCACGTCGCCTGCCCCCAAAGGGATATCGCCGCATATCTCCGCCCGCGCATCAAAGACACCGCTGCCGACAGAACGGCCAAGAAACAGAACAATGCGCGACTTAATAGTCTCGCAAAGAATGATCATGCCCTCCGCGACCTCCATTTCCGCCGCGAGATGACGAGCGGGCAGTGTAGCTGGCTCTTGGCCCCTATGGTTCGTAACCCGTTTCCTTCCCATTGCCAGAAGCTCATCAAGCCCGGCTCCTTTCCGCAATTCATCGAGCTCACTAAGATAAATGAGGACGTCCGGTGATTCCACTGGATGCAGAATCGCCATCTTGACCTTTAGTTGCTGTGATAGGTGTTGACGGCCCGGCTCATCATCAATCCAGAAATGACTCTGCCCGCCCACTTCTGGTTCAACATTGAGCAGCCTAACCCCCATAAGTGCTTTTAGCAGTTGTTCGCGGTTTGGATCGTGCGCAGGATGATTCACATGCACATGCTCTGGCAGGGAAGGCACGAAGTGCCCCCGATACCGAACTGGCTGCGTCGTATTCCCAGAGACTACCCATCCGCTGTGATACTCGCATAGCGACCGCGAAGGATCTTGGTTACAGATGACGCTTGCCTCATATAAGCCTCGCCCGCTAGTTCTATGTACATATATTGCGTTCATGTTCCGGCCTTTCTTCTTGGGTTTGGGGCCGGGTTTCTGGCGGTGCAGGGAGGGGCCTAGCATCCCATTGGTCCCATGCCGGTATTCTACCCCTCCAGCCATGGCCTCGCAACGGGGCCGCCGCGAGTCTCGCAGGGCCGCGATCTCACCCTCACGGTCTGGGGCGGGCGGGGACGGGTTGACCACCGCCGAGCGAAGGGGGCAACAGCATATTCAAGGGATCTGGCCGCCGATCTCAGAGACGTTTAGTGTTCAACGACACACGCGAGGCTGCATCAAAAACAAGGTGCCCTTCCTCCCTGAAACAATGCCCTTCCGTGAAGAGCCATCGCCATATCTTCTCATCTGCTCCGGCCATAGCTATGTAAGAACCATCATCGACGAATTCAGCTAATGCCGCAAAGAGTGTGTCTTCGTTTCCCATCTTCTGGCCCAGGAATTCCAAGGCAATAACGTCTCCTTCCGGCTCATCGTGGGGCAGTTCCTGGGGATTTTCATCTTCAATAGCAAGCCAGTTCCACGCCCTCATCGCTTCGAACAAGTTCTCAGCCGCCACTACTTGTTCACCACTGACCCAGGCGAAATTCAGAATGCATGGTTTCTTTGGAAGCCCCAGAAGACCTGAGCTAACGCCCATGTGCAGATTCTTGATTTTGGCAAGAGCCGCGGACTGGCATTCCTTTCTTATCCGAAAATGGGTTTCTAACTGATACATGACGTATCCCATGGTCACCTTTCGATTGTTGTACGAATTGACGACGTATTATACCTCCACACAAAGCTTGTGCCCTCTAGGTAAGAATCAGAACGGCCGGAAACTAGTGGAGTAATCGCCATCGGTCCCATGCCGGTATTCTACCCCTCCAGCCATGGCCCCGCAACGGGGCCGCAGGCTTCCCCTCACCCTCACGGTCTGGGGCGGGGCGGGGATAGGGGCGGCGAGGGGTTGACCACGCCGCCGGCCGACGGTCAATATTGCGGCTATATCAACGAAGAAACGTCAGGAGGAACACTTCATCAAGCGTTCGGCAGCCATCCAGTGCTTCTGAAAGATCTTTCATCTCCCCATATTCTGCCCAGAAGTCAGCATTTACATCAAGGTTGTGCTTTAGTCTTTTCTTAACTTCAAGAAGCGAGATCGTTCCTTGGGGCACGAAATCAACTTCCACATCCACAAACGGGTTTGCGATCCTATAGAGTGTGAGACGTAATCGGCCGACTGGCTGTCTAAGCCGCATATTCTTGACCAAGAATGCATTGCTATGCGAATCAATCAGACTGATCCCGCTTCTATTCACCGCGGCGATACTCTGAAATGTTGTCCGAAGAAGGCAGGAAGCGTCTTCTAACCTGACGGCGGACGAACCTTCGCCACCAATATCGATACAAGGCCAATGTGCTTGTTCAGATTGGGTCATGTTTACGATCTTCCTAATCAGGCTTTCCCATGCCAGTATTCTACCCCTCCAGCCATGGCCCCGCAACGGGGCCGCCGCGAGTCTCGCGGCCCCCGCAGACCTCTCCAGCCCTCACCCTCACGGTCTGGGGCGGGGCGGGGGGCGGCGACGGAATGGGGCGGGGGCGGCAACATCATAATCACTCCAATGCGCTGAGCCACTACACTGTTGGTATCTTTGCAGACGGCTCCGGCCACGACAGCTATCCTAAAAGAACACGCCATCCTTGATATAAAAGGTAGGATAAAGGAAAGCAGCAATAGATAAGACGATAAAGCCACGGGAGTGGAACACCCAGATCAAGACAAAAGAACAAAATGCACCCAACTTCCAGGACGCACGCTTGTGGTGCGAATTGCAAATAGGGCACCGGTCCACCTGAGTGCGGATAGAGAAGAGGAATAAGGAACCATTCCGCCCACGTAGCAAGAGACCACAATATGCTGAACACGCCGACTACATGCCAAAATATGCTCTTCCTGTTCTTAGACATTATTAGTCGGTAACTTTCCTAGGAATTGAGAGCAGAGTATTGGCATCTCTTGCGATTGGTGGGAAAGAAGTGACTTTCTTGGGGCCGGGCTTCGGCGGTGCAGGGAGCGGCCTAGCATCGCCCCGAGGAGGTCGAAAATCGTCATACCCTCACCCTCACGGTCTGGGGCGGGGCGGGGATAGGGGCGGCGACGGGATTGATCTGGATTATTTACGTCGAGCGAAGGCAGCAAGATCGTAATTAGTAGGATACGGCTCGAATGGCTATTGTGGTTGCATCATCAAGATGTTGGCGTGGTCAAGGGAGGTACGACGATGACGCCATTGTCGTGTTCCGCAATGCTTCTGTCTGATCGCAACCAATCAACGCTGCCGTCCGAATTCAGTATCGCATTGCTGGCTGTCGAGTTGAACAATTCAACAAAATGCGCTTTAAGCGACCATTGGTCCCAGCAGGCGACGTGGAGGCTCCGACCCTCGAAATTCGACATGGGTTCCCACTTGGGCAGATCAAGGGAGGGCAACGTCAGCACAGGTTCGCCAGCCGGTATCGGATCGTTGCAGAGGCAGCACTGGTGGGCTTGCCCTTGCCTGAAGATGTGGCATCCGCGGTAGGCGTGGCGGTCATTCACGATCTCTATTGTGACAGACGCGGTGGGGCAAGTCAACGGGATCCCCGTGAACGGTATATCCCCACGTTTCTGCCCTTCCCGTCGTTGCTGACGAGCCAGGCGGCCAGCCCCACAATTCAACCGCCTTCGCGACGCGATCCGTCCGAGGTCCCATGCCGGTATTCTACCTCTCCAGCCATGGCCCCGCAATGGGGCCGCCGTGAGGGGCCATACGGCTTGACCTGAACCCGGTGCGGGCGAGCCGTCAACACTGCCGCCGCTGCAATCATGACTGCCGCCAACGGCATGAATGCCCTGCCGGCCGGTCACGCCGATAAGGGTAAGGGCAGAGCTCCGGCCCGTAAGCTAAAGCGCGTGAAGTCAGAGACAGCATTGGCTACAACGTAATTAGTAAGGACGGCTTCCGAAAACGCCCAACTTCGTTAAGATGACGGGAGAAAGCCGGGTCGGGCACGAATCAAGAACTGACAGTCAACCGCGAGCGAACAAACATGTGGCCATTCAGAAAGAAGCCCAAGCCCACGTACGACCTGACGTCCCTTGAGAAGGGCAAGTGTCCCGTATGCGGCGGAGACGTATCTGGCCGTGAAGCTGGATTATCGTATGTTCTGAGCTGTCAGTCGTGCAACTGGAGCATTGCATCCACCAACCGCCACCATCCTGCATGGGACAAGAACCTCTACGACATCTGGGTTGAGGCGCATGGCACTGATGAGGCGCAGGCACTTGCCGACATAGCCCACCTATGGCACGTTGACGCGAATGAGGCAAGGTCGATCCTTCAAGGGCAGTTGCCAGCGGAACGCGGCGCAGCGGTGGAAAGGGTGTACAAGGTTTACGAACGGGCCGCCGTCTGCGGGCTGAAGGTGAGGATCAAGCCGGACTTCGAATGGAATCTTGAGGAAAATCCTTTCGATCCGCGGCACGGACCGCCTTGCCCTTACTGCGGGCGAAATCTTGCATCGGCAAAGGCGAAACAGTGCTTTGTGTGCGGCACGAACTGGCGCGACCCGTCCAACGTGACCCGCCGAGGTAAGAATGTGGCGGAGCGGCCCCCAAGGTGAAGGCCGCCTGGGAGTGCGATTGCAGGCATGGCCGCTAGGGGCGAGCGCGTGAGCGACAAACCTGAATCCAACATTGCGGGGCGGATTTCGGCGTCGGCCGAAATGCTGGAAGCGGCCGTTGCGGAACTGCTGCGCCTGATTCCTGAATCATGGCAACGTACCTGCGCCGCCGGCATGGTGAGCCCAGCCGATCTTATAGCGCCCTCTATAGCGCTGCCTGTTTTTAGCGTACATCGTGAGACAGCATGAGACACCGTGAGAATGACGCAACCGCTTTGGAATAAACGACTTCGTGCGTAAGTCCAGTAACGGCCGCTAACTGTCCAGTTTGACCTTTTATTTATGGCATGCAGAAGGTCAAGGGTTCGAGTCCCTTCAGCTCCAGTCTTCGTTCGCCGCCGGCGGCGAACGAAGACTGCCACGGCGCAGCGGAGCTTTTCCCGCGAAGCCGGGCCCCCCATCTATCGTG